>CALMLK010000308.1 GCA_937868035.1 uncultured Alphaproteobacteria bacterium | reverse complement strand
GATTTGCCCGCCAGCGGCTGATGCACATCTTTCTCTATGCCTCCATGACCGTCGACCTCGGCGCCGACGCTGTGAAGACACTGGGCGGAAAGCCGCGCTGGGGCGTCACACCTTCAGACCCCATGGGAACGACCATGCGCCGGATCGACCCCGCACTGGGCGGGAACCGCATCATCACGCGCAGCTGTGCGAGCTTCCTGCCTGGCATGGAGCCAAGCGAAGGGGCCCTGCAACGCACGGCACGGGTTCACCGCAAGAACTTTGATGCGCGTTTCCCGAAGCTGCGCGGCGTTGCCATGGAGTTCTCCTGGGCCGGCCACCTGTGTCTCAGCCGCAACGGCGTTGCCGTCATGCGCGAACTGGACAAGAATCTCTATTCGGGCTGCGTGCAGAATGGCCTGGGCACCGTACGCGGGACGCTCACCGGCATGGGTGCCGCGGAGCTGGCTTGCGGTGTCACCAGTGACATCACCCGTCACTTCACGGCCGAGGAGCAGCCGACCCGCCTGCCACCGCCGCCCATCTCGACTCTCGGCGCCAACGCCTTCCTGCGCTACGCCGAATGGCGCGCCCGCGCGGAATAGCGCGCTCGCCTACTCCCGCGCCCGCCCGCCAGGGCTGGTAAGTGTAGCGCGAGCAGATCAGCACACGGGCACCACCACGGTTTCCGCGCTGGGCCGAAGCCCGTCTAAATTTTCTCGCGGGCCGCCAGGTCGCCCAGCGCGGCACGCAACGGCGCCACCTTTTCGGGCGCGAGTGCCGCGAGCGGCCGGCGCGGAGTGCCTGCGCCGTAGCCCGTCATTTCACAGGCGGCGTAGACGGACTTCACATAGTCGCCCTGCCAGATCAGCGACATGGCGGGCTCCAGCACACGCCAGATCTCGCGCGCCTCGTCCCAGCGCTTGCCCTCGGCGGCGGCAACCATGGCAAGGCATGTGCGCGGCGCAAAGTTTGCCCCACCCCAGATCAGCCCCTGGCAACCGGCATAGAGCGCGTAGGGCACCAGCGCATCGGAACCGTTCATCATGCCCAATCCGGTGCGGATCAGGTTGGCCTGGGCGGCAAGGTCGCCGCTGCTGTCCTTGACGCCACAGAATTCCGGGATGGCGCACAGCCTGGCCAGCAATTCCGGCGTGATGGCAACGCCAACGACCTGCGGAACATTGTAGCCGATGATGGGCAGCCCCGCCTTCGCGACGCCAGCGTAGAATTCGACAATCTCGTCATCCGCCGTCGGACCTTCGAAAAAGGGCGGCAGAACCATTACGCCATCTGCACCGCAGCTCTTGGCATGTGTGGTTCTCTCCACCACCTCATCCAGCATCAGGGCCGAGGTCTGCACGATGATCTTCGCGCGGCCTTTGATGGCGCGGACGCCGCGTTCAACCAACTGGCGGGATTCCGCTTGCGACAGGTAGACATGCATACCGGTGCCCGAACTCAGCACAAAGCCCCTGACGCCAGCCGCAAGATAGCGCTCGATGTTCCGGTCCAAGGTCTCGAAGTCAATCGCGCCGGACGCGGTGAAAGGCGTGGCGAGCGCAAGGTTGAGGCCGGGAAACGGAAATGAAGACATGGACATCTCGTGTGGCAGGAGGGGCACAATTCATAATACAATATGTCTAATGAAAACGAGCGTCAAGCCCGCCCCGTTTCCCTTTCAAGCCGCCGCAGGACTACGAGACGAAGGACGCGGCGCTCTTGATGTCATCGAAGAACAGCGTCTTCATCGCGTCCGCCTCACCGGCGTTGCTGGCCCGCAGGATTGCCGAGGGATGTAGCGTGGGCAGAACGGTCCGCTGCTCCGGCGTCTCCTCCACCCTGCCCCGCCGCGACATCACTCTGCTGCCATCCCCGGTGAGGGCCAGCATGGCTGTTGCACCCATGCCGACGAGGAGCCGCGGTTGGACAAGGCGGATCTCCTGCGTGAGCCACCAGCGGCAGATATTGATTTCAGTGCCGTTGGGCCGCTGGTGAATGCGCCGCTTGCCCCGCGGTTGGAATTTGAAATGTTTGACAGCGTTCGTCACGTAGACATCCGCCCGCGCCAATCCCGCCTGCGCCAGTGCCTGGGCAAAAAGCGCACCGGCCGGGCCGACGAATGGCTTGCCCGCGATGTCTTCCTTGTCGCCGGGCTGCTCGCCCACGAACATGATGCGGGCCGTACTGGACCCTTCGCCACACACCGTCTGGGTGGCGTGAAGGCACAGGTCACAGCGCCGGCAGTGACGTGCGCTCTCGTGAAGATCGGCGAGTGAGGTGAAATCGCCCGTTGCGGCAGAGGCCGGCGGCACTGCGGGAGCCTTGATCTTTGCCAGATGGGAGGGCGGCGGCGTTGCGGCAGCCAGACGCATGCCTTGCGCCCGCGCCTCCGCGCCCCGGATGAGTTCCGGAATGAGTGACGCCTCCGGAAGGTTCTTCCAGTATTTGCGCGGCATTTCCGCCTGCATTGCCTTCACCTTCAGGCGCGCGGGGTTGAAGATATTTCCGTAGTAGGTGCGCCACAGATCTTCAACGCCATCACTGAGGTTGGAATTGACAGCGGGCGTGGCATCAATGGCGAGATCACCACCCACACAGGACAGGCTTCCCCGTGGCGTGGCTATCAGCCAATCCATGTCAGCAAAGCGCCGCACAAAAAATCCGGCGACATGTTCAAGAATGAAGTGCTCGGGCTCGAACCATGCCGCGAAGCGCCGCCGGTTTCCATCGTCCTGGGGAAGCTCCTTGAAGCGTACGAAAGCCTTCATCTTGTGGGCGTCGCGCCGCACGGATTTCGCCATCACCTCAAGCTGCCGCACGGCGGGATCCGCTGGGTTGGACAGGATGTCGCCATCATGCATCACCCGCAACAGAAGGTCATACAGCAGCGCAAACACATGTTCATCGCGATGGCAGGATGCTTCACGGGCGAGCACCAGAAACGCCTTGGGCACGGTCATCGCGACGCCAGGGGCGTCACCATCGGGAAATGCCTCGCCAGCGAGAAGTGACGGAGGCGAACCGTGGCGTCTCCACACCACATCACGCGAACGCACATTGCGCCCGGCCAGCCCCCGCGCCTGCATGCGCCAGCAGTCGAACACGCCGGTCGCTGGCAGTTCCAGCGCAAACATCAAATCAGGCTCAGTTGCTCGGGAGCAACGAAGCTGGACCGAAGATGGGCAGAGTCCAGCAAGCGGCCGGGCGTCCAGTCACCTGAGGCGAGAAAGGCCTTGGCAGTTTTCATCCGCCCCCCCAGCCGCGCCAGGTCATCGTAGCGCAACAGGCCATGCCGCCGCGCCTCAAGGATGCGCTTGACCGATTTGACCCCCATGCCCGGAATGCGCATCAGCATCTCCCGCGCCGCCGTGTTGACGTTGACGGGAAAGAGATGCCTGTTGCGCAAGGCATAGGCGAGCTTGGGGTCCACATCGAGGTCGAGCATCCCGGTCTCGGTCGTCGATGTGACTTCGTCCAGGGAAAAGCCATAGAACCGCAACAGCCAATCGGCCTGGTAAAGCCGGTGTTCGCGCATCATCGGCGGTTTGATCAGAGGCAGGATGCGCGAGGAATCCGGAATGGGGCTGAAGGCCGAGTAATAGACGCGCTTCAAGGCATAGCTGCCATAGAGCCCCGCCGCCCGGGACAAGATGACGGAGTCATTCGCGGCGTCGGCGCCGACGATCATCTGCGTGCTCTGCCCGGCGGGCGCGAATGTCCTGGCCTTCTTGCTGACCATGGTCTTCTCGGACGCGTCCGAGATATGGGTGCGAATGCCGGCCATCGCCTTCTTGATTTCCGTCACGTCCTTTTCCGGCGCAAGACGGGCAAAGGACTCATCCGACGGGAACTCGATGTTGACCGAAAGCCGGTCAGCATATCTCCCCGCTTCCTCGATCAGCGCGGGTGATGCATGCGGAATGGTCTTCAGGTGAATGTAGCCACGGAAATCATGATCCATGCGCAAGGCCCGCACCACACGCAACATGTCCACCATCGTCGCATCGGGAGACTTGATGATGCCCGACGACAGGAAAAGCCCTTCGATGTAGTTCCGGCGGTAGAACTCTATGGTCAGCGTGATGATTTCCTCCACGGAGAACCGCGCGCGGGCAACATTGCTGGACGCCCGGTTGATGCAGAACGCGCAATCGTAGATGCAGAAATTCGTCATCAGGATCTTGAGCAGCGAGATGCAACGCCCGTCCGGTGCGTAGGCGTGACAGATGCCGTGACCTTCCGTCGAACCCAGTCCGCCACGGGAATCGGAATGACGCCTGGCTGTGCCGCTCGATGCACAGGAGGCATCGTACTTCGCGGCATCACTCAGGATTTCGAGTTTCTTCTGCACGGTCAGCTGGGTCATGTTCTGTTTTTGTTCTAATGCACATTCCCCACAGGCGCAAATGAACTCCGGGCAACAATCGTGAGCAATTCCCTGCGGAAATTGCAGCGGGGTTTGCGGCACGCGCCCTTGCTGCATTCCCTCCAGCTCAACGCAACCTCACGGAAGCGGGCCGAGGATCACACCACTGAGCCAACTCACCATCGGCGGGATGTCTCGGGGCGGAGTGAGATTCTTGCTCGACCTGTTGGCGGCGCGGCCCCAACGCATCGCCCGCTGGGACGCCTTTGCCCATAATGACGCCGAATGGGTGTGCTGCGGTAAACCCTCACGACGGAGGGCCGCCTCCACCGAACTGATTTTTCTCGGCATCTGCACGTGCGTCTATGCAACTCAAAATCAGTGGCGCATGCTGGCGGACGAAGCCTCCAAGGAGTCGGAACATTCTGATGTCACTTCTCTTTACTTCCAATCATTTCCCTCTTTTTCATCCCCGGAAGGCTGAAGATCTCAAGGACCCCTGTCCCGTTTTCGATGGCGCGACATGGCATGTCTTCGGTTCGAGCGGAAACGTCCGCCGCGAAGAATGGAACATCCTTCATGCAACGGCTCCAGACCTTTATGGCCCATGGACGGAATGCGAGCCGATAACTCTGCCCATAGAAGGCTCCGGTGTGGCCGCACCGGGAGTGACTTACGAACATGGAGTGTTCCACATGTTCGTGCAGACCGAATTTGCAAAGCCAGGCGGACGTTGCGAACACGTCATTTCAACAGACGGCTTTGCCTGGACAAGGCAACCCCCAGCGCTTTGTGCGGTTCCTCACACGGGCGAGGATGGTATCTACGATCCTCATCCCGCCATCATCGCGGGGCAGCGTTACTTGATCTATTCGGCCATGCCGCCCTTCTCGAAGGTGCCGCAACCCGACATTCACCTGGCGCGAAGCATGTCGGATTCCTGGTTCGGCCCGTGGAAGCGTCTCGGAAAAATCCTCGATCATTCGGACCTGCCGCACCACAATGCGCGCGAACACCCCGACTATGAATGGGGGATAGAAGGTGCACAACTTCTCGAATTGCCCCATGGCCGCATTTTGCTGAACGCAACATGTTTCTTGCCCGAGGGGAAAAGAGGGACGCGCCAACGCGTGTTTTTCGCGATCGCTGATCGTCCCGAAGGCCCATACCGGACCATCGGACCAGTACTTGAACCCGGCGAGGCTGGCGAAAATGGTCACTCGACTGCACTTCTGAGCGGAGAAGAGCTGACGCTCTTCTATCAGAGCCGTGCGAGTGCAACCAACAACCTTTGGCGCTACGGCATTGCGAAGTTCAACCTGCACCAAAATGCGTTCAACTTCTCTGTCTTGAACGTGGAAAGTGTAGCGTAGCCCCACTCTTGCGGATGGAACGAATGCTCCCGCCGCAGCGTTTCCCTCCCACGCATATCCTTGCGAACTTCAGCGCTTTTTCCTCGCCCCGCCGGTGAGCAGGCGGGCTTGTCCCGCACCAAGTTCCGAAGAACGTCACGTTTGTCTCCAGAGAGAAAGCTGCTGCAATGCCGAACAAAGAAGCCGAGATTGTTTCGCCACTCAATCCCAGATCGCGTCCCTCTTACAAGCGGGTTCTGATGTGCTTTTCACATCTGCGATGGAATTTCGTTTTCCAACGCCCGCAACATCTGTTGACGCGCGCGGCACGGTCCTACGACGTGCTGTTCTTCGAGGAACCTGTCTTCGAACTGACGCCCCATCCTCGCATTCGCATCACCCGCCCCGCTCCCTCGATTCAGGTCCTCACACCGGTTTTGCCGGAAGGCACTCCAGCGCACGAAATTGACATTCTTTTGCGTGGTCTCGTGGACCGCACGCTCGCCACCCAGGATCATGACGAGCTGGTGCTTTGGTACTACACGCCGATGGCACTTTCCTTCACGGACCATCTGGAAAGCGACTTCTGCGTCTATGACTGCATGGATGAGCTTTCGGCATTCAAGAATGCACCTCCAATGATGGCGAGAATGGAGCGTCTTCTGATGATGCGAGCGGATACCGTCTTCACGGGCGGTCTGAGCATTTACGAGGCAAAGCGGAAGATGCATGCCTCCATTCATCCTTTCCCCAGCAGCATAGATGCAAAACACTTCGCCAAGGCTCGACTCGCGGGAAACGAAACAGAAGACCAGCGCGACATTCCGCATCCGCGTGTCGGCTATTTTGGGGTGATCGATGAACGCCTCGATATAGCCCTCTTGCGGGACGTTGCCGCGAAGATGCCCGACTACCACTTCGTCATGATTGGGCCTGTGGTAAAGATCGATCCGGCGACCCTCCCCCGGCTTCCGAACATCCATTGGCTCGGACCGAAGTCTTACGCGGAACTGCCGTCATATCTGCGACACTGGGACGTGGGCTGGATGCCTTTTGCGCTCAACGAGGCGACGCGTTTCATCAGTCCGACAAAGACACCTGAATATCTGGCGGCCGGACTTCCCGTCGTGTCGACCGCCGTGGTGGACGTGGTCCGGACTTACGGTGCGAAAGGGCTCGTCCGCATTGCCGACAAGGATGATGCTGTTGAGCATCTCCGCGCGGCGGCAGAAAACGGTCGGCATGAATCACGCGTGGCAGCCGACAAATTTCTCGCCAACATGTCCTGGGACAAGACTTGGGAGGAGATGTCGTCTCATCTGAGCACGAAGCCCATCTCGCGGCGCCGGGTGACGTCGCCGCCGAGGCGCTCCCGCAGCAGATATGATTGGCTGATCGTAGGCGCTGGCTTCGCAGGCAGCGTTCTCGCGGAACGGATTGCCCGGGAACGCGGCGATTCCGTGCTGCTCATAGACCGCCGCAACCACATCGGTGGCAATGCCTATGATTGTTTTGACGATTCCGGCATTCTTGTGCACCGTTACGGTCCGCACATTTTCCACACCAATTCGGCGCAGATCGTGGAGTATCTGTCGCAGTTCACGAAGTGGCGGCCCTATGAACACCGTGTGCTGGCCCAGGTGGATGGTCTCCTGCTGCCCATTCCCATCAATCTCGATACGATCAACAAGCTCTACGGCCTCAATCTGACGTCTGAACAGCTTGAGCAGTTTTTTCAGGCGCGACGTGAACCCATCGCAGATGTCAGGACCTCGGAAGATGTCGTCGTAAACACGATTGGGCGCGAGCTCTACGAAAAGTTCTTCCGGGGTTATACACGCAAGCAATGGGGCGTGGATCCCTCACAATTGAACAAGTCAGTGACGTCCCGGGTACCAACCCGTACCAATCGCGATGACCGGTACTTCACTGACACGTTTCAGGCAATGCCGCTTCACGGGTATACGCGGATGTTCGAGCGCATGCTTGCCCATCCAAAGATCAATGTGATGCTCCAGTCGGATTTCCGGGATATCCGGGAACGTGTCCATTTTGATCGCCTCATATACACCGGACCGATTGACGAATATTTTGACTGGAAACTGGGGAAGCTGCCCTATCGCTCACTCCGCTTCGAACACAAGACCCTGGAGCAGCCGTGGTTGCAGCCCGTAGCGGTGGTGAATTATCCGCAGACTGAGGAATTTACCCGCATCACCGAATATAAGCACCTCACGGGTCAGTCTTCGGAACGTACGAGCATATCCTATGAGTTTCCTTGCGACTTGGGCGATCCGTACTATCCCGTACCGCGTGCCGAGAATGAGGCGCTTTACAAGCGCTATGAAGCGCTCGCGGCAGCCACGCCAAATGTGTGGTTCGTGGGTCGCCTTGCAACATACCGCTATTACAACATGGACCAAGTCGCAGGTCAGGCTCTTGCAACCTTCCGCCGCATTCAGGACAGCGTGCCCGTTGCGGGCACCAGGCAAAAACCTGTGCACACGGAAGCAGCGCAGTAATGCAGCCTCTCGAAATCTGGGGTGGCCTGGAGTGCAGCGTAGTACGGAT
>CALMLK010000307.1 GCA_937868035.1 uncultured Alphaproteobacteria bacterium | reverse complement strand
GGCGGCAGGAACTGATGAAGCTGCTCAGCGTGTTCAAGTCGGATGCGGAGAGCCGCACGGACGTGGATGCAATCGACGCCAAGGCGGGCGAAGTCATTCCGCTGGCCCTGCGGCGCACGAGCGATTTCCTCACGCACCCGGTGTTCTCCATGTATCACTCGGAGACGGAGATGATGCGTTATCTCCGCCACCTGCAGTGCAAGGATCTGGCGCTGGACCAGGCGATGATCGCGCTCGGTTCATGCACCATGAAGCTCAACGCCACGAGCGAGATGATCCCCGTGACATGGCGGGAGTTTGCCATGCTGCATCCCTTTGCACCGCTGGAACAGACGCAAGGCTACCAGCAGCTGTTCGAGGAACTGGAAGAGATGCTGGCGGAGATCACCGGCTTCGATGGTGTTTCCTTGCAGCCCAACGCGGGTTCGCAGGGCGAATACGCGGGACTGCTGGCGATCAAGCGCTACCATGAATCGCGTGGCGACCATGGGCGCGATCTTTGCCTCATCCCGGTCTCGGCGCACGGCACCAATCCGGCTTCAGCCGCGATGGCTGGTTTGCAGATCGTGGCGGTGGCCTGTGATGCCAACGGCAACGTCGACCTCAAGGACCTGGAGGCGAAGGCCAAGCAGCATTCGGCCAAGCTGGCCGCGCTGATGATCACCTATCCCTCCACCCATGGCGTGTTCGAGGAAGCCATCATCGACATCTGCGCCACCGTGCATGCGCATGGCGGACAGGTCTATCTCGACGGCGCCAACCTCAATGCGCAGGTGGGCCTGATGCGGCCGGCTGAGCTGGGTGCCGACGTGTGCCACATGAACCTGCACAAGACCTTCTGCATTCCGCACGGCGGCGGTGGTCCCGGCATGGGCCCCATCGGCGTGAAGGCGCATCTGGCGCCCTTCCTGCCGGGGCATGTGGTGGTGGATGGCGTCAATCCGGCTGCGGGCCGTGACGGGCACCTCGGTGCGGTCTCGGCGGCGCCCTGGGGTTCGGCCTCGATCCTGCCGATCTCGTGGATGTATATCGCCATGATGGGCGGCGAGGGGCTCACCCGCGCCACCTCCATGGCGATCCTCAATGCCAACTACATCGCGGCGCGCCTCAAGGCGCATTATCCGGTGCTCTACACAGGCCCCGGCGGTTTCGTGGCCCATGAGTGCATCCTCGACCTGCGGGACCTCAAGGAACGCACGGGCCTGTCGGTCGAAGACGTGGCCAAGCGCCTGGTGGACTATGGCTTCCATGCCCCCACCATGTCGTTCCCGGTCGTCGACACACTGATGGTGGAGCCGACGGAATCGGAAGGAAAGCGCGAGTTGGACCGGTTCTGCGATGCCATGATCTCCATCGCCGGCGAAATTGCCGAGGTGGAAAAGGGCAAGGCCGACAAGACCGACAACGTGCTGAAGAATGCCCCGCACACCCACGCGGAACTGTTCGGCGACTGGACGCATCCCTATTCCAAGGAACAGGCCTTCTTCCCGCTGCCGCACTACCCCAACGACAAGTACTGGCCGCCGGTGGCGCGCGTCGACAACGTCTATGGCGACCGCAACCTGATGTGCATCTGCCCGCCCATGAGCGAGTATCTCGAAGCGGCAGAATGACCCAGGCCTGAGGCCGCGAAATCTACCATGCCCCGGCGCGAACTGAGCTAGCTTGCGCCGGGGCATCGCTCATGAAGATTGCAGCTTTCATCAATGGAACGCGCGTGGAGGCGGAGACTGATCCGTCGCAACGGCTGTCCGACTTCCTGCGGACATCACAGCGCCTGACGGGCCTCAAGGAAGGCTGCAAGGAGGGTGAGTGCGGGGCCTGCACGGTGTTGCTGGATGGCGCGCCGGTCAACAGTTGCCTTGTGCTGGCCTTCCAGATCGACGGCCGCAGGGTGGAGACCATTGAAGGGCTTCGCGGTACCAATGGGCAACCTTCGCCCCTGCAGGCAGCATTCGTTGCACACGGCGGCGTGCAGTGCGGCTATTGCACGCCGGGCATGGTGATGGCGGCGGAAGGGCTGCTGCGCGGCAACGCCGCGCCGGACGAGCGCGCCATTCGTCATGGACTCGCCGGAAACCTGTGTCGTTGCACGGGCTATCAATTGATCATCGAAGCCGTGGCCGCGGAGGCGGCGCGCCGCGCGGATGACGTGCCATGAGCGACCTCTCCGCAGCCACGCCTGCCGACCTCGCGGCGGTGCAAAACCTCATGGCCACTGCCGAAGGCCCTCTTCATTTCATCGCGGGCGGAACGGACATGCTGGTGCATCCGCGGCCCTTTCCTTCGTCCGGCTGCATCGTGAACATCGCCGCCGCGGCGGGGCTGCGCGACATCGTGGTGCGGGATGACGAGGTGGTCATTGGTGCCGCGGTCACGCTTTCCGAGTTGCAGCACAGCGCCATCATCCGCGCCCGTGTGCCGGTGCTTGCCCAGGCCGCAGACTTGTGCGGATCGGTGCAGATCCGGAATCGCGCCACCATCGGGGGCAATGTGGTCAATGCCTCGCCCGCGGGCGACCTGCTTCCCATTCTCGTGTGCATGTCTGCCCGGGTGTCGCTTCTGGGGCGCGATGGAATTGGGCGGGAGATGGCAATTGCGCAGTTCCTCACGGGTGCGGGACGGACGATGCTGGGCACGGGCGAGTTGCTGGTGTCGCTGTCCATTCCACTGGCGCCCATGCTGTCGCGGGCGGCGTTCGTCAAGCTGGGGCAGCGCGATGATCTCACCATCTCGCGGCTCAATCTCACCCTTGAAGCTGATTTCGACGAGGAGAGCAGCACCTTCGGCGCGGTGCGTTGCGTGGCGGGTGCCATTGCGCCCACGCCTCTGCCGCTTGCGACTGTTGCCGAAACACTTGCAGGAAGGAGTCTGTCGCCTGCCGTCGCGGCGAATTTTCTGCGGGCCCTGGTGGACGCGGTGGATGCGGCCATTCCCGGCCGGCTGTCGCAGCCCTACAAGCGCCGCGCCGTGATGGGCGTGGGGCTTGATGCCTTGCAGGGTGTGGCGGGCTGCTGCTGCCCGCAGTGGGAAGACCTGGAGGCGCTGCTGTGAACTATGTCGCGACCCGCCTTCCGATGCTGGACGGCCTTGAGAAGGCGTCGGGCGAATTGCGCTATCTCACCGACCTGCAGTTTCCGGGTACCGCGCACGGCAAGCTGCTGCTCAGCCCGCATCCGCATGCGCGCGTCGTTGCGCTGCAGGCTGAACAAGCATTGGCGATGCCCGGCGTGCTGGCGGTGTTCTGGCACGGCAACACGCCTGCGCACCGCTACAACAGTTCGATCTGGTTCGAGGGCCAGGAGGCGATCGAGGACGAGCAGATGTTCCCGCCCGTGGTGCGCCCTGGTCGGCCTGACCCCGCCGAGCAGCGGTGCTGCCACGATCGGCGGACG
>CALMLK010000306.1 GCA_937868035.1 uncultured Alphaproteobacteria bacterium | reverse complement strand
ACATGTCCGGCAACGCCTACGTCGACCAGTTCATCCACGGCCGCGCCGAAGGCCCCATCCAGATGGACGTGCTGAAGGGCTAATCGAAAAGGGCCGCCATTTCTGGCGGCCCTTCCGTAATCATCCTGTGGCAGGAAACGCGGGCCGTACGATCTGAACCCGCGGCAGGTTCCCCCTTAGAAGCACTGGCCTCCAAGGTGGGCAATCCGAACCAAGGTTTCCTTCACAGTGAAATCACTCGACATCAGATCACCTCCTTCCGTTTGTTGAAACTGGCTCCATGCTGCGCCCTTGAAGCAGACAGGTCAAGTCGGCAAAGTCGCCGCAGAGGAACCCACCACCCATGATTGCCGATCTCATCATCACCAACGCCCGCATCATCACCATGGACAGGGAGAACCCCTTCGCCGAGGCCCTTGCCGTCCGCGGCAACCGCGTCCTGCGCGTGGGCAGCGCCGCAGCGGTGATGGACCTGAAGGGCGCCACCACGCGCGTGCATGACAACAAGGGCAACACGGTCATTCCCGGCATCATCGAGGGGCATGTGCACCTCTTCATCGGCGCTGCCGAACTGCCGCTGCTCAACATCTATGGCATCCACGGCTTCGATGCGATTGCCGCAGCGGTGCGTGACTACCGCGCCCGCAATCCGCGCCAGGCCTTCCTCCATGTGATCGGCGCCACGCATGAACACTTCGGGGCGGGCACACCCATCACCCGCCACCTGCTGGACCGCATCGTGGCGGACGTTCCTTTCGCCATCGGTTGCTTCGACCACCACACCTGCTGGGCCAACACGAAGGCGCTGGAGGTGGCAGGCATCCTCAAGGGGCGCACACTCAACACCGGCAACGAAATCGTCATGGGCGCGGATGGTCTCGCCACTGGCGAGTTGCGGGAATTCGAAGCCTTTGCCCCCATCCTCGCCATGGGTGCCAGCGGCGGGCGCGAGTCCCTCGGCATTGTCACCGGGCGCGACCCCGACAAGGTAACGCCGGCGCAACGCGACGCCGACCGTGAAACGATCCGCACAGGCATCGCCCATGCCAACGCCCTCGGCATCACCACCATGCACAACATGGATGGCAACCGCTACCAGCTGGAACTGTTGCACGATCTCGAAACACGCCGCGAACTCAACGCCCGGCTGGAAGTGCCCTTCCACTTCCGCAACACCATGAAGCTGGCCGAAGTTGACGAAGCGGTGGAGTTCCGCCGCGACTACCAGACGGACATGGTGCATTCCGGCCGCGTGAAGCTGTTCATTGACGGTGTCATGGAAACACTCACGGCCCAGATGCTGGAGGATTATCCAGGCTATCCCGGCAACAAGGGCGCACCGCTCTACAGCCACGACGAGATGCTGGCCATCGTGGCCCGCGCCGATGCGCACGGCCTGCAGGTTTCCACCCATGCGATTGGCGATGGCGGCGTGCGTACCACGCTCGATGCCTACGAGAATGCCCAGCGCGTCAACGGCAAGCGCGACTCCCGCCATCGGATCGAACACATCGAGCTGATCGACCCTGCCGATATTCCGCGCCTCGCCACACTGGGCGTTGTCGCTTCGCTGCAACCGATCGCCGGGATTGGCGTGCCCGGCGCGCCGCCCGAACCCATTCTCAGCCGCGTCGGTGACAAGCTGCCCTATGCCTATGCCTGGCAGACGCTGCGCGACACGGGTGCAGCCATCGCCTTCTCATCGGATTGGCCGGTGGCCCCGCTCGACCCGTTCCTCGGCATGCAGGCGGCCATGACGGCACGGCCCCTGAAGCCGGATTGTCCCAACCAGGCCCAGAGCCTGATGGACACCATCCATGGCTTCACCTTGGCCGGCGCGCGCATGGAATTCATGGAGGACCGCAAGGGCATGCTGCGCGAGGGCTATCTCGCTGACGTCGCCGTTCTCAATGCCGACATGGAAAAATTGCCGGCAAGCGAGATCGCCACCGTCAAGCCGGTGATGACCATATGCGATGGCCGCGTCGTTTATGAGGCGTAGCGGTTCACCCCGTCACTGCCCGTCGCCGAAATCTTCCTCGTCATCGCTGCTGCGGCTGTCGCGGGCGGAGAGGCCTTCCACGCACAGCCGTGTCTTGGCGGTGCCGATCGCCGTCGAGCGATAGAGGAAATTGATCTGGCTGATGCGGCGCTGTTCACCGCGCAGGTCAATGGGACGGGTGACCGTGCCGGAGGGAATCACCTGGCGGATCACGAAGTTGTCGCGCGAGCCGTTGCCATAGATCACCAGCATCTCCAGCATCTCGATGTCATAACCCGTGGAGCGCAGACGGAGCGACCGGAACGGCTGGTCGGAATTGATGACCAGCTTGTCCTTGTCGCCGAGGAAGCCGACACTTTTGCAGCCGAGATCCACCCAGTTCAGCGGCGGCGGTGGTGGCGGTCCGCCAGCATCCGCCAGAAGCAAGAGGCGCACCTTGCCGCGCGGCACATAGCTGATTTCGATCGCCCGCACGGGGCGCGGACGTTCCAGGCGCAGCAGCGGCGTGCGTTCACCTTCCGCCAGCGGCTGACGCACACGCACGCGTTCCCGTTCGCCATTGCCATAGACGACGGTGACAGAGCGGACTTCGGCACTGCCCTGCGCCGCCGCAATGCGGAAGGCGCGCAGGCGCCGGTTTTCCGGATCAAGCTGAATGACCCCGGTTTCGGGCTCCGCCGGAAGCGGCTCGTAAGTCACCGACCCGACAGGGCGCAGCCGCTCTTGCGCCTGTGCCGTCAAGGCCCCAAGTCCGGACGCCGCAAGGAATGCGAGCGAAAATGTCGTGATCAGGAAATGTTTGCGCATCAGGGCCTCCGGGATTTGCCCATGAAGGTAAACCCCGGGGACTCTTGCGTCAAAGCCTCATTCGGCAAAGCAATAGAACAGCCCGGCACCACCGGTTTTCACCAGCGCTTCATTGCTGCACCCCGCCGAACCGTGGGACGAATTCCACGACATCATGTGGCGCGTCGGCTTCAGCCCCATGCGGTCGTGGTGACCAACGATGGCCGAACCTTCGGCGCTGGACGTCCAGTTCTTGCAGGTCGTGTCGCCGCCCGCCGTCGAATACATGCCTGAGGGATCGGAGCCGGTGAGGATGTCGTGCGTATTGGGTTCATCACCACGCCCCTTTACCGTCTCGCCCTTCTCGGTGAGGGCGGTGTCCTTTGTGAGGTTGTTCTTGTCGGAATGCAGTTCATCCACGGAGTTGGCAATCACCGCGCCCTTGGCGTTCTGCCACGGTCCCTTGCCGATGCGGTCACGCGCGTTGACGCCTGCCTCGCCCTGGGCACCTGTCGTGGAGAGATAGGCATGCCATGTTGTCTTCTGCGCTCCCGCTGCCTTCGCGAGCGAAGCGCAGTAGGCATCCGCACCCTCCAGCCCGCCAAGATCCCCGCCCTTGCCGGGGTTGGCGCTGGTAACGAAGAAAGTCATGTCGGCCATCTCGGCGGATGCGGGCGCGGCAAAGGCCGCCACGGCAAAAATCACGGGAAGAAGTCTGACAGTTCTCATGGCTCTCTCCTCTCAAGGCAATGCCGCCCGGAGAAGAAGACTAGGTGAGGAAAGAGAAACCGCTCAACTCACAAATTTGTCATGGAACCAGATGGTCTCAGTGCAAAATCTGTTCGAGGAACATCTTGGTGCGCGGGCTCTTCGGATGCTTGAAGAACGCATTGGGTTCGTTCTCCTCCACGATCTGGCCCTGGTCCATGAAGATCACCCGGTTCGCCACCTGGCGGGCGAAGGCCATCTCGTGCGTCACGCACAACATGGTCATGCCGCCCTGCGCAAGGTCCACCATCACGTCCAGCACCTCCTTGATCATCTCGGGATCGAGCGCCGAAGTGGGTTCGTCAAACAGCATGATCTTGGGATTCATGCACAGCGCCCGTGCGATGGCGACGCGCTGCTGCTGGCCGCCGGAAAGCTGCCCCGGGTATTTCAGCGCCTGTTCCGGAATCTTCACGCGGGTGAGATATTTCATCGCCAGCGCTTCTGCCTCCGCCTTG
>CALMLK010000305.1 GCA_937868035.1 uncultured Alphaproteobacteria bacterium | reverse complement strand
GAAGAACGAGCCGGCCTGGATGCTGGAATGGCGCCTCGATGCCTACCGGCGCTGGCTGCAGATGGAAGAACCCACCTGGGCCAAGGTCAGCTATCCGAAGATCGACTTCCAGGACATCTACTACTACGCCGCGCCGAAGACCTCGCCCGTGCCCAAGTCGCTGGACGAGGTCGATCCCAAACTTCTTGAAACCTATGCCAAGCTCGGCATTCCTCTGAAGGAACAGGAAATCCTCGCGGGCGTGCGCAAGCAGGGCGAGAAAAGCGAACTCGATGGTGAGTCCGGCGGTGAATACGCCAGCGGCAAGGTGGCCGTGGATGCGGTGTTCGACTCTGTCTCCGTGGTCACCACCTTCAAGGATGAACTGGCCAAGCACGGCGTCATCTTCTGTTCCATGTCGGAAGCGCTGCGCGAACACGGCGATCTGGTGAAACAGTATCTCGGCTCCGTCGTGCCGCAGGGCGACAACTATTATGCCGCGCTCAATGCGGCGGTGTTCTCGGACGGCTCGTTTGTCTATGTGCCGCCTGGCGTTCGCTGCCCCATGGAGCTTTCCACCTATTTCCGCATGAATGCCAAGAACACCGGCCAGTTCGAGCGCACGCTCATCATCGCGGACAAGGGCGCGTACGTGTCCTACCTCGAAGGCTGCACTGCGCCCACACGCGACGAAAGCCAGCTTCACGCCGCGGTCGTTGAACTGGTGGCGCTGGATGATGCCGAGATCAAGTATTCGACGGTGCAGAACTGGTATCCGGGCGATGCAGAAGGCAAGGGCGGCGTCTACAACTTCGTCACCAAGCGCGGCGATTGCCGTGGCGCCCATGCCAAGATTTCCTGGACCCAGGTGGAAACGGGCTCCGCCATCACCTGGAAATATCCGAGCTGTATTCTGCGCGGCGATCATTCCCGCGGCGAGTTCTACTCGATTGCGATTTCGAATGGCCGCCAGCAGGTCGACTCCGGCACCAAGATGATCCACCTCGGCAAGAACACATCGAGCCGCATCATCTCCAAGGGCATTGCCGCAGGCCGCAGCGACAACACCTATCGCGGACTCGTCTCAGCCCATCGCAAGGCTCTCAACGCCCGCAACTTCACCCAGTGTGACTCGCTGCTGATCGGCGACAAGTGCGGCGCACATACCGTGCCCTACATCGAGAGCAAGACCTCCACCGCGCAGTTCGAGCACGAGGCCACCACGTCCAAGATCAGCGACGACCAGATGTTCTACTGCATGTCGCGCGGCCTTTCGCAGGAAGAAGCCGTGGCCCTCATCGTCAACGGCTTCGTGCGCGACGTGTTGCAGCAATTGCCCATGGAATTCATGGCGGAAACCCAGAAGCTCATCGGCATCTCGCTGGAAGGGAGCGTGGGATGACGCTGTCCGCCCTCGACATTGCCATGCCCATCGGCCTTGGCATCGTGTTTGGCGCCTTCCGCTTCGCTGCCTACCGGCGCGCCTTGCTGGAGGACGCCGCACCCCGCGCCGCCCTGGATGCCCTGAAGGGCATGGCCGGCATCGCCGTCATCACCTTTGCCTACAAATATTTCACGCACACCTGAGACCGGACACCATCATGCTCGAAATCAACAATCTCCACGTCAAGCTCGAAGACGAGCCGCGCGAAATCCTCAAGGGTCTGACGCTGTCGGTGAAGCCGGGCGAAGTGCATGCCATCATGGGCCCCAACGGTTCGGGCAAGTCCACGCTGTCCTACGTCCTCTCGGGCCGCGAAGGCTACGAAGTGACGGAAGGGTCCGTGACCTTCAAGGGCGAGGACCTGCTGGCCATGGAGCCGAATGACCGCGCCGCCAAGGGCGTGTTCCTCGCCTTCCAGTACCCCATCGAAATTCCCGGCGTCGCCACCATGCAGTTCCTCAAGGTGGCGCTCAACGCGCAGCGCAAGGCGCGCGGCCAGAAGGAAATGTCCGCCCCTGACTTCATGCGCATGGTCAAGGACCGCGCCGCCAAACTCAACGTCTCGCAGGAGATGCTCAGGCGGCCTGTCAACGTCGGTTTTTCCGGCGGCGAGAAGAAGCGCGCTGAAATCCTCCAGATGGCCGTGCTCGAACCGTCGCTGTGCGTGCTGGACGAAACGGACTCCGGCCTCGACATCGACGCGCTTCGCGTCGTGGCCGAAGGCGTGAATGCCCTGCGTTCGCCGGACCGCGCCATGATCGTCATCACCCACTATCAGCGCCTGCTGGACTACATCGTGCCCGACAAGGTGCATGTGCTCTCCGATGGCAAGATCGTGAAGACGGGCGGCAAGGAACTGGCGCTGGAACTGGAAGAAAAGGGCTATGCCCGCTTCACGGGGAAGGCGGCATGAACGCTATCGTCCCCAGCACACCGGCGGAAACCGCATTGGGCATGAGCCTGCCCAACCGCCGCAGCGAAGAGTGGAAGTGGACCGATTTGCGCCGCCTCATCTCCGCTCCCTATGGCAGGCAGGCCGTGACAGCCCGCGATGCGGAGATCGACCGCCTCGTGGCCGCAGCACCCCTGGCCGCCGTGAAGGCGAAGCGCATCGTGTTCGTCAACGGCACCTTTGACGCCGCCCGCTCGCAACTTCCGCAGGGCAGCGTCAGCGCGCCTGTTGCTTTCCCCGACGACGTGATCGTCGCCATGGGGTCTCGGTTGCAGGCGGAGGGCGCTGCTCTCACGCTGGAAGGCAATGCCGATCTGCCCATTGAGATCCTGCATGTGGCAACCGATGGCCCGCAGCGCGCCATGGGCCTCCGCCACAGCATCACCGTGGCCGACGGCGCCACCGCCACGCTGATCGAGACCTATGTGGGCGAGGGCGATTATCTCTGCAACGCCGTGATCGAGATCGCCGTGGGCAAGGGCGCACGCCTGGACCACATCAAGATCGAACGAGAGTCGGGCAAGTCCACGCACCTCTCCCACGCCATCGTGACACTGGCGGCCGATGCCGTGTTGCGCGGCTTCACGCTTACTTCCGGCGCTGCCTTGAACCGGCAGAACGGAACCTACACCTTCCTTGGCCAGAATGCCGACGCGCGTATCGCGGGAGCTTATCTGCTCAACGGCAGCCAGCACGCGGACTCGCGTCTGGTCGTCGATCATGCCGTTCCGCACTGCACCTCGCGCGAATTGTTCCAGTGCGTGATGGACGACACGGCTCGCGGCATCTTCCAGGGCAAGGTCATCGTGCGCCCGGACGCACAGAAGACCGATGGCAAGCAATCGTCGCATGCGCTGCTCCTCTCGGAGACGGCGGAATTCGACGCCAAGCCGGAACTGGAAATCTATGCGGATGATGTGGTTTGCGGCCACGGCGCCACCGCCGGAGACATCAACCACGATCATCTCTTCTACCTCAAGTCGCGCGGCATTCCGGAGGCGGAAGCGAAGTCGCTGCTCATCGCCGCGTTCGCGGGCGAAGCCTTCGAGACGGTGGAACATGAAGGCGTGCGCGAGGCACTCACCCATTATGCGGAGGGCTGGCTCGCACGCCGCTGATGTTTGACGTTTCGAAAATCCGCTCCGATTTCCCCATCCTCGCCCGCGAGGTCTATGGCAAGCCGCTTGTCTATCTCGACAATGCCGCATCCGCCCAGAAGCCGCGTGCCGTCATCGACGCCATGACGAAAAGCATGACGGAGGAATACGCCAACGTCCACCGCGGCCTCCACTATCTCTCGAACGCAGCGACGCAAGCATTTGAAGACGCACGGGAAAGTGTCCGGCGGTTTTTGAACGCGCCATCCAAGGACCAGCTCATCTTCACCCGCAACGCCACAGAGGCGATCAACCTCGTGGCACAAAGCTACGGCGGCCTGGTGATCGGGGAGGGCGATGAGATCGTACTCTCCATTCTCGAACATCACTCCAACATCGTGCCCTGGCATTTCCACCGCGAGCGCAAGGGGGCTGTACTGAAGTGGGCGCCGGTCGATGCTGACGGCAATTTCCTGCTGGAGGAATTCGCCAAGCTGCTCGGCCCCCGAACGCGGATGGTGGCCATCACCATGATGTCGAATGCCCTCGGCACGGTGACGCCGGTTCACGAGATCATTCGCCTTGCCCACGCGAAGGGCATTCCCGTGCTGGTGGATGCGAGCCAGGGCGCCGTTCACGGCCACGTCGACGTCCAGGCCCTTGATGCCGACTTCCTCGTCTTCACCGGTCACAAGACCTACGGGCCCACCGGCATCGGCGTACTCTATGGCAAGGCCGAACTCTTGAAGAGAATGCCGCCCTATCAGGGGGGCGGCGAGATGATTTCGGAAGTGACAACCGATGGCATCACCTACAACGATCCGCCTCACCGCTTCGAGGCCGGAACGCCGGCGATCGTGGAAGCGATCGGCCTTGGCGCTGCCCTCGACTACATGGCCCGCGCCGGCGTCGAGAACATCGCGGCCCACGAAAAGAGTCTCCACGACTACGCCATGGAGCGACTCTCGGCCATCAACAGCCTGCGCATCTATGGGCGCGCCCGCGACAAAGGCCCGATCATCTCGTTCACCATGAACGGTGCCCATGCTCATGACGTTGCAACCGTGATCGACAGGCAAGGTGTCGCCGTACGTGCAGGCACGCACTGCACGCAACCTCTGCTGCAACGGTTTGGCGTGACGGCCACCTGCCGTGCATCCTTTGCAATGTACAACACGCGCGACGAGGTTGATAAACTCGCCGACGCCCTTATCTCTGCCCAGAGGATCTTTGGATGATGGACGCTGCATTGACATCAACGGATGTTTCCGCTTCGGCATCGGCGAATGCGCCAAACCCGTCGGCCATTCCGCCGGACGAGTTGGCGCGCCTGACCGATGACATCGTCACGGCCCTGAAGACCGTCTACGATCCGGAAATTCCTGTCGACATTTATGAACTGGGATTGATCTACAAGGTCGACATCGATGACGACCGCAACGTCGCCATCGACATGACGTTGACGGCACCGGGTTGCCCGGTCGCTGGCGATATGCCGGGCTGGGTTGAGAATGCGGTTGGCTCCGTCGCCGGCGTGCAGGCCGTCAAGGCCAAGATTGTCTTTGATCCGCCGTGGGACCACTCGCGCATGAGCGAGGAAGCCCGCATGGCGCTGAACATGTGGTGAGGTTGGACATGGCACAAGCTGCAAGACCGCAGGTGATGAAGCTGACCGATGCCGCTGCAACGCGCATCCGTGACCTGATGGCGAAGGGCGAAGGCGTGGGGCTGCGCATCGGCGTCAAGAAGGGCGGCTGCGCCGGCATGGAATACACCATGGAATGGGCCCGCGATGCGAAGGCCTTCGATGAAGTGGTGGAAGACCGTGGCGCCCGCGTGCTGATTGACAGCAAGGCGCTCATGTTCCTGCTCGGAACGGAAATGGACTACCAGACAGGCGTGCTGAAGTCGGGCTTTGTATTCAACAATCCCAACCAGACGTCGGCCTGTGGATGCGGGGAGAGCGTGCAGCTTCAGCCCGCCAAGGCCGCCGAGTAACGCCGCTCAGCACATACCGGTCGAGAACTTGCGGATGGGCGCCTTTTCGGGCGGTCCGCGGAAAGCCACGCCGATCACGTCATTGAGCTTCCAGGCGATCTGCACCGGGCGGATGGTGTTGTCCGAAATCATCAGCAGACGGAACTTGTGTGGCAGGGTGTGAACCCCGCCCACCTGGATCTTGGCGCCTGTTTCCGAGAGGTCCCGGATCGTACAGTCGATGGCGCGCCAGTCGTCGAACACGATTTTCGCGGATTTGAGCACACGCATCCGCCGTGCCACCCGCTGCTCATCATGGCTCGTTGCGGGTGGAGGGACAGCCGGAATGCTGGTGTGCGCCTCAGTCATGAAGCGTAACCTTAACGGCCAATCGTTAAAGTCTGCGGAATCAATCCGTCCCGCGTTTTGCCGAACAGATTAAGATCAGGCGCGTGTCGTCCGGGTCAGAAATGCCGGCATGTTACCCTGGTCAAAACCACGGAAATCCGGGCCATCATCGCCCTTTTCGCGGCGGTTCTCACGGCGCTGCTGCGGCTGCTGGGCCTGCTGCGGGCGGGGATGCTGGGTTGAACGGGGCTCTTGGCGTGCGCGCGCAGGACGTTCCGCCTTTACGGGCTGTTCATCCTGTTTTGCATTTGTGCTCTCGGCCGCGACTTCCGCCGGTGCTTCGCTGCGGCGCGGACGGCGCTCGCCACGCTCATGGCCTTCGCCACGCCGGCCGCGTGACCCACGTCCCCGCGAACGGTTTTCCTCGGGCGCTGCATCGCTGTCGCCGCTTCCGGCGGAAACGCCGATGTCGAACCATTCGATGGATTTCTTGATCAGGTCCTCGATGGCCTTGAAGTGCTTGGTGTCATGGCTGGTGACCAGCATGTAGGCGTGGCCCTCGCGGCCAGCCCGGCCGGTGCGGCCGATACGGTGCACGTAGTCTTCCGAGTGGATGGGCACATCGAAGTTGAAGACGTGGCTCACTTCGGGAATGTCGAGGCCGCGCGCCGCCACGTCGGAGGCAATGAGGAAGGTCACTTCCTGGGCGCGGAAAGCGGCAAGCGTCCGCAGGCGGGACGTCTGGTCCATGTCGCCATGCAGCGCCGACGCATTGAACCCGTGCCGCCGCAGCGACTTCTCCAGCAAGGCCACGGTGGTCTTGCGGTTGGCGAAGACGATGGCGTTCTTGATGTCGCCCTGCGAGCGGATGAGCGTACGCAGTGCATCGCGCTTGTCCTTCGGATCGGACGGGCACTTCACCGCGAACTGCGAAATGGTGGAGGCGGTGGACGACACGGCGGCCGTTTCCACCTGCACCGGGTTGTGCAGGAATTGTGCGGTCAAACGCTGGATTTCCGGCGGCATGGTGGCCGAGAAGAACAGCGTCTGGCGGGTGAAGGGGAGGAGCTTGCAGATGCGCTCGATGTCCGGAATGAAGCCCATGTCGAGCATGCGGTCGGCTTCGTCGATCACCAGCAGTTCGACGCCGGTGAGCAACAGGCCGCCGCGTTCGGTGTGATCGAGCAGGCGGCCGGGCGTTGCGATCAGCACGTCGACGCCGCGCATCAGCTTGGTGTCCTGATCGCCGAACGAAACGCCGCCGATCAGGAGCGCGACGTTGAGTTTCTGGCCGACGCCGTATTTATCGAATTGTTCCTTGACTTGAGCTGCAAGTTCGCGCGTCGGTTCCAGGATAAGAGTGCGGGGCATTCGGGCACGGGCGCGGCCCTTTTCCAGCACGGTGAGCATTGGAAGGACGAAGGCAGCGGTCTTGCCTGTGCCGGTCTGGGCGATACCGAGAACG
>CALMLK010000304.1 GCA_937868035.1 uncultured Alphaproteobacteria bacterium | reverse complement strand
GCCGCCCGGGCGCCTGTTCCTGATGGAAGAGGAATGGAATCAACTGCTGGCCGACCGCGCGGTGGTTGAGGTGACGCCCTTCGAACGCCCCGAGGGCAATGCCGTGTCCTTCGGCGGCCGCAGGGGCCGCAGCTTCGCCGCCGAGCGGGCGGAGGTTGGCGGCAACGTCTACGAGGCGGTGAAGGCGCACATTGAATCCGTGCGCGCTGGCGGCAAGCGCGTGGTGCTGGCGGCGTGGTCGGAAGGGTCCGCAGAACGCCTCGCCACCATCCTGCGCGACCATGAAGTTGCGGCCATTGCCGATGCCAAGTCCTGGGACGAGGTCACGGCCCGCGCCGCGGCACTCACCAACATCATCGTGTTGCCGCTGGAAGAGGGCTTCGAGACCGACGAGATCGCCGTCATCGCCGAGCAGGACATCCTCGGCGACCGCATGGTGCGCCGCGCCCGTCGTGCCCGCAAGGCGGCGGATGTCATCTCCGAACTCGCATCCCTGTCACCCGGTGACTACATGGTCCATGTCGATCACGGCATCGGCCGCTTCGAAGGGCTGAAGACCATCGACGTGCAGGGCGCGCCCCACGACTGCCTGCTGCTGATCTATCACAACAACGACCGCCTGTTCATTCCGGTCGAGAACATCGATCTGCTCTCGCGCTACGGCTCCGAGACGGAAGGCGTGCAACTGGACCGCCTGGGCGGCGGCGCATGGCAGGCCAAAAAGGCGCGCCTGAAGGAACGCATCCGCGAGATCGCCAACGACCTCATCAAGACGGCAGCGGCGCGCGAACTGAAGTCCGGCGACATTCTGGCGCCACCGGAAGGCGCATTTGACGAGTTCTGCGCCCGCTTCCCCTATGAAGAAACGGAAGACCAGCTCACCTCAATCGAAGCCGTGCTGGACGACCTGCAACGCGGCCGTCCCATGGACCGGCTCGTGTGTGGCGACGTGGGCTTCGGCAAGACGGAGGTGGCGTTGCGGGCAGCCTTCGTGGCGGCCTATGCCGGCAAGCAGGTGGCCGTGGTGGTGCCGACGACGCTGCTCTCCCGCCAGCATTTCCGCACCTTCACAGAGCGCTTCAAAAACCTGCCGCTCCGCCTCGCCCAAGCCTCGCGCCTCGTGGGCCGGAAAGAGGTGGAGGCGGTGAAGCAGGGCCTGGCCGATGGTTCCATCGATATCGTGGTCGGCACCCACGCGCTGCTGCAAGGCACGATCAAGTTCCGTGACCTCGGCCTTCTCATCATCGACGAGGAGCAGCATTTCGGCGTGAAGCACAAGGAGCGCCTGAAGGAGATGAAGGCGAACGTCCACGTGTTGACGCTCACCGCCACACCCATTCCGCGCACGCTGCAACTCTCGCTTTCAGGTGTGCGCGACATGTCGCTGATCGCAACACCGCCCATCGACCGCCTGGCCGTGCGCACCTACGTGACGCCGTTTGATCCGGTGGTGATCCGCGAGCACCTGCTGCGCGAACATTTCCGTGGCGGCCAGAGCTTCTATGTCGTGCCCCGCATCACCGACCTGGACGAGATCGCCGCCTTCCTGCGCGAAAGCGTGCCCGAGGTGAAATTCCGCACGGCCCACGGCCGCATGCCGCCAACAGAACTCGAAGACATCATGACCGGCTTTTACGATCGTGCCTTCGACGTGCTTCTGTCGACGACGATCGTGGAATCGGGCCTCGACATCCCGACGGCGAACACCTTGATCGTGCACCGCTCCGACATGTTCGGCCTCGCGCAACTCTATCAGATCCGTGGCCGTGTAGGACGCTCCAAGACGCGCGCCTACGCCTTGATGACCACGCCCGCCAACCGCGCCATGACTGGCTCGGCGGAACGGCGGCTGAAAGTGCTGCAGTCGCTCGACTCGCTGGGCGCGGGCTTCACGCTGGCCAGCCATGACCTCGATATCCGCGGCGCGGGCAACATCCTGGGCGAGGAGCAATCCGGCAACATCCGCGAAGTGGGCTACGAACTCTACCAGACCATGCTGGAAGAGGCGGTGGCGCAGATGCGGGCCGGCGAGTTGACCGTGGATGACAGCCAGTGGTCGCCGCAGATCAACATCGGCACGTCCGTGCTGATCCCCGAAGACTACGTCTCCGACCTGCAGGTGAGGCTCGGTCTTTACCGCCGTCTTGCCGACTTCAAGGAACAGCCGGACCTCGATGCCTTTGGCGCGGAACTGCACGACCGCTTCGGCAAGCCGCCGGAGGAAGTGCAGCACCTCCTCGACATCGTCTCGATCAAGCTCCTGTGCCGGGTTGCCAACGTGCAGTCGGTGGATGCCGGTGCCAAGGGCGCGTCGATCACCTTCCGCAACGGCACATTCCCGAACCCGCCAGCACTGGTGCAGTGGATTGCAGGGCAGGGCACACTCGCCAAGCTGCGTGCCGACATGAAGCTCGTCATCATCCGCGACTGGGCCACACCCGCCGCGCGGCTGAAGGGCACGCGGCAGTTGATGCAGACGCTGGTGAAACTGGCCGCTGCCTAGCCCGCCGCCGCCTTGCGGATGCTTTGCGCCAGATACTCCGGCGACTGTGCGCCGACGACGCCGTAGCGGCTGCCGAGGATGAAGGTGGGAACGCCGGTGACGCCGATCTCCTGCGCCTGCGTCACCTCCGCCATCACCTTCTCCACATCCGTGTCGCTGCCGAGGTAGTCCCTGATCTGCTCGGCCTTGAACCCGTTGATCACGGCGATGGTGGTGAGCACCTCCGTGTCGCCGACATCCTGCCCGTGGTGCCAGTAGGCCATGAACAGCGCCTCCGCGACGCTCGGCTGAACGCCCGCAGGCTGGGCAAGCCGGAGCAGGCGATGGGCGTTGAGGGTGTTGGGCGTGCGGGTGATGAGGTCGAAGCGGTACGGCACGCCTTCCGCCGCGCCCGCCGCAACAAGAGGATCATGGATTGTCTTCAGCCGCTCCTCGCCGAACTTGGCCGCCATGTAGGCGTGGCGATCGAGGCCCTCCGGCGGGATGCTCGGGTCGAGGAAGAACGGGCGGAAGATGACTTCAACGTCAACGTCAGGGATGAGGCTTAACGCCTTGTCCAACCTGCGTTTTCCCAAAAAACACCAAGGGCAGATCACGTCCGAGACGACATCGATCCGGAGCGCCATCACTGCACCCGCCACAGGGTTGTCGCTTCGAAACCGGGAAGAGGTTGGGTCGGGGGCCTGCCGATGCTGGTCCAGCGCGCCACCCATTGCCCGCCCGCGTCATAGAGCGGAATGATGTAGTGGCCCGCCACCAGCAGGCGGTCCTCGGCGCGCACGGCGGATTCGAATTCCTCCTGCGTCGTTGCCTTCAGCATCGCATTAATGGCCGCATCGACCTTGGGATCGGCGATGCCGGGATAGTTGCGCGTGCCCTCGGCGGTGCGCCCTTCAGACCCGAAATAGAGTTTCTGCTCATTTCCCGGCGAGAGCGAATTGTACCAGGTCACGGGGATCATGTCGTAGTCGTAGGTCTTCTGCAGGGAGGCAAACTGCGCTGCATCGACCAGCCGCACGTCCACCTTGATGCCGATCTGTTGCAGCGTGCGCTGGAAATGCAGCGCGATCTTTTCCTGGTCGCCATTGCCCAGCGTGAGCGTGAAGGCAAAGGGCTCGCCCGCGGCGTTCACCATGCCACCGTCCTTGATCGTCCAGCCCGCGTCCGCGAGCTTGCCCACGGCTGCGCGCAACACCTTGCGGTCCCGGCCTGAGCCATCGCTCACCGGCAGTGCGTAGCTGCCATCGAGATAGTCGGCGCGCAACCCGCCTTCGCCGATGATGGCAAGTTCGCGCGCATCCGCAGCCTTGCCCTTCGACGAAAGCATGGAGCCGCTGTAGTACCCATAGGTCCGGCGGTAGGCCTTGCTGAACAGGTTGGCGTTGGCCCATTCGAAATCGAAGGCCATGCTGAGGGCCTCGCGCACCCGCACATCCTCGAATATCTTGCGCCGCGTGTTGAAGGCAAAGCCGGAGGCGGGCGCAGGCGAGCGCTGCTCCACGGTTTCCTTGATGAGCTTTCCCTCACTCACGGCAGGAAAATCATAGCCCGATGACCAGCGCACGGGGTCTGTCTCGATCCGCACATCGGCATCGCCCTTTTTCAGGGCTTCAAATGCGGCATTGGCGTCGCGGAAATAATCGTAGCGAAGACTGTCGAAGTTCCACAGCCCCTTGTTCAGGGGCAGGGCCTTGCCCCAATAATCCGGGCTCTTCGTATAGGTTATGCGCTCGCCCGCCTTGATCTCGCTGATCACATAGGGGCCGGAGCCAATCACCTTGTCCAGCGTTGTCGTGTCGAACGTCTTGCCCTCCCAGTTCTTCTTGGAAAGCACTGGCATCACTCCCACGATCAGCGGCAACTCGCGGTCGCCCCCGTCCTGCCTGAAAACGACGGTGTGATCATCGGGCGTTTCGACACTCTTCACCTTGGAATAGGAGTTCTTGAAATTGGGGCGGCCCTTGTCGCGCAGCGTCTCCATCGACCACACGACATCCGACGCCGTCACCGGCGAACCATCTGAAAATTTCGCTTCAGGCCTGATCTTGAAGGTGAAGGTCGAGCGGTCATCGGTCACGTCGATGCTTTCGGCGAGGAGCCCGTAGAGCGAGAAGGGCTCATCCCAGTTGCGGCCCATCAGGCTTTCGAAAACGAGCGTGCGCACATTGAAAGCCGCGGTGCCCTTGATGATGAAGGGGTTGACGCTGTCGAAGCTGCCGGAAATGGCCTGCCGCAACATGCCGCCCTGCGGCGCCTCGGGGTTCACGTAGGGAAGGTTCTT
>CALMLK010000303.1 GCA_937868035.1 uncultured Alphaproteobacteria bacterium | reverse complement strand
GGCCATTGCCAACTACATCGAGAAGAAGATGGCCAAGGGCAAGAAGAAGCTGCTCTGGGGCACGGCCAACATGTTCTCCAACCGCCGCTTCATGGCCGGTGCGGCAACCAATCCTGATCCGGATGTGTTTGCCTATTGTGCCGCGCAGGTGAAGCACTGCATGGACGTGACCAAGGGTCTGGGCGGCGCCAACTACGTGATGTGGGGCGGCCGCGAAGGCTACGAGACGCTGCTCAACACCAACATCGGCCATGAACTGGAAGCGGCCAAGCGCATGCTGGCGCTGGTGATCGAGTACAAGCACAAGATCGGCTTCAAGGGCCCCATCCTGATCGAACCCAAGCCGCAGGAGCCGACCAAGCACCAGTACGACTACGACGTCGCCACGGTCTATTCGCTCATCTCTTCGCTCGGCGCGCAGAAGGACGTGAAGGTCAACATCGAGCAGAACCATGCCATCCTCGCAGGCCACACCTTCGAGCATGAAATCGCGCTCGCCTCGGCGCTGGGCATCTTCGGCTCCATCGACCTGAACCGCGGCGACTACCAGTCCGGCTGGGACACCGACCAGTTCATCGTCGACGTGCCGGAATTGACCGTTGCCATGTATGAAATCCTGAAGGCTGGCGGCTTCACCACGGGCGGCATGAACTTCGATGCCAAGATCCGCCGCCAGTCCATCGACCCGGACGACATCATCCACGCCCATGTCGGCTCCATGGATGCCTGCGCCAAGGCGCTGCTCAACGCCGCCGACATGATGGAGGATGCCAAGCTGCAGACCATCGTCGACGAACGCTACAGCGGCTGGAAGACGGCGCAGAACAAGGCCATGCTCGCGGGCAAGGAAAGCCTCGAACAGATCGCCGCGCGCGTGGAAAAGAAGAACATCAACCCGCAGCCCCGATCCGGGCAGCAGGAACGCCTCGAAAATCTTATCAACCGTTATTGCTGAACGCCTCGGGAGGACACATCATCATGGCAACAGACATCAAGGGACCGGGCATTTTCCTGGCGCAATTCGCAGGCGATGCGGCCCCGTTCAACTCTTTTGACTCGATCACCAGGTGGGCGGGCTCGCTCGGCTACAAGGGCGTGCAGATTCCCTCGTGGGATGGCCGCATGATCGATCTGAAGAAGGCGGCGGAATCCAAGACCTACTGCGATGAACTGAAGGGCATCGCCAAGAAGAACGGCGTGGAGATCACCGAACTCTCCACCCATTTGCAGGGCCACCTCGTTGCCATTCACCCGGCTTACGACGAAGCGGTGGATGCCTTTGCGCCGCCGCAGGTGCATGGCAATCCCAAGGCCCGTCAGGCCTGGGCCTGCGAACAGGTGAAGCTTGCCGCCAAGGCATCGAAGAACATGGGGCTCCATCGCCACGTCTCGTTCTCGGGCGCGCTGGCCTGGCCCTTCCTCTATCCCTGGCCGCCGCGCGCGCCGGGCGTTGTCGAGGAAGCTTTCAAGGAACTGGGCAAGCGCTGGACGCCGCTGCTCGATGCCATGAAGGACAATGGCGTGAAGGTCGGTTTTGAACTGCATCCTGGCGAAGACACCTTCGATGGCGAGACCTTCGAAATGTTCCTCGCCGAAACCGGCAACCATGAAAGCTGCGGCATCAACTACGATCCCTCGCATTTCCTCCTGCAGCAGATGGACTATGTGGAGTTCATCCACATCTACCACGAGCGCATCTTCGCCTTCCATGTGAAGGACGCGGAATTCAACCCGAACGGCAAGCAGGGCGTCTATTCCGGCTTCCAGAACTGGACGAAGCGCGCCGGCCGCTTCCGCTCGCTGGGTGATGGGCAGGTGGACTTCTCGGCCATCTTCTCGGCGCTGGCACAGCACAACTACGACCACTGGGCCGTGCTGGAATGGGAATGCTGCCTGAAGGATGCGAGCCAAGGCGCCAAGGAAGGCGCCCCCTTCATCGAAAGCCACATCATCAAGACAACAGCGAAGGCCTTCGACGACTTCGCCGCCGGCAACAAGGACACCGGCAAGGCGCGCCGCATGCTCGGGTTGGAATAGGAGGACGGCACCATGGTCACAGGCACACGCGAAAAGAAAACAGGCCGCATCCGGCTCGGCATGGTGGGAGGCGGGCAGGGAGCATTCATCGGCGCCGTGCACCGCCTCGCCGCGCGCATGGACGACGAATATGAATTCGTCGCAGGCGCACTCTCCGCTGATCCGAAAAAGGCCGCCGCCTCCGCCGCCGATCTCGGACTGGACCCGTCGCGGAGCTATGGCTCCTTCGAGGAGATGGCCAAGGCTGAAGCAAAACGCGCCGACGGCATCGAGGCTGTCGCCATCGTGACACCGAACCACGTACACGTTCCGGCGGCGAAGGCTTTCCTCAACGCGGGTATCCATGTGATCTGCGACAAGCCGCTGGCGCTCTAGTGCAAGGAAGCGAAGAGTCTGGAGGCCCTGCTGGCGAGGAAGAAAGATGTGATCTTCGCCATCACCCACAATTACTCCGGCTATCCCATGATCCGCCAGGCCAAGGCCATGGTGGCCGCGGGCGAACTGGGCGACATTCGGCTTGTGCAGGGCGAATACCCGCAGGACTGGCTGACGACCGCTCTGGAAAAGACCGGACAGAAGCAGGCGGCCTGGCGCACCGATCCCAAGCGCTCCGGTGCAGGCGGTTGCGTCGGTGACATCGGCACGCACACCTATCAGCTGATGTGCGATGTCTCGGGCCTCGCAGGCGCGGAACTTGCCGCTGATCTGACCAGCTTCGTCAAGGGCCGCGCGCTCGACGACAACGCCAACGTGATGTTGCGTTTCAAGGCCAAGGACGGCACATCAGCCAAGGGCATGCTCTGGGCGAGCCAGGTGGCACCCGGCAACGAGAACGGCCTCAAGATCCGCGTCTATGGAACCAAGGGCGGGCTGGAATGGTCGCAGGAAAATCCCAACCTCCTGTGGTTCACGCCCTTCGGAGAGCCAAAGCGCCTCATCACGCGGGGCGGCGCAGGCTCCGGTCCCGCCGCAGGTCGCGTGACGCGCGTGCCGCCGGGACATCCGGAAGGTTATCTGGAGGGCTTCGCCAACCTCTACACTGAAGTCGCCCGCGCCATCAAAGCCGCCCGCGCCGGAAAGAAGGCGGACAAGGACGTGACCTTCCCCGGCATCGCCGACGGCATCGCCGGCATGGCCTTCATCGAGGCTTGCGTGAAATCATCCAAAGCCAACGGCAGGTGGACGAAGCTGTAAGGATCAAACCGGTACAATCCGCTCACCAGACCTGCGCCCTTCGGCCTCTTTCGCTCCGCCGCATACTGTGGTTTGAGAGCGCCCAGAGGCACAAGGGGGGCGTTCTTACATGGCTGACATCATCGTCATCGGCGCGGGCCACAATGGTCTGGTGTGCGCCTATTACCTGGCGCGCGCCGGCCATGCGGTCACCGTGCTGGAGAAGCGCGACGTGGTGGGCGGTGCCGCCGTCACCGAAGAATTCCATCCCGGCTTTCGCAATTCTGTCGCCGCCTACACGGTGTCGCTGCTTAATCCGAAGGTGATTGGCGACATGGACCTGCCGCGCCATGGCCTCACCGTGGTGGAGCGCGAGATTTCCAACTTCCTGCCGCTGAACGATCGTGAATACCTCAAGGTGGGCGGCGGCAAGACCAAACAGGAAGTGGCGAAGTTCTCGGTCCGTGACGCAGACCGCCTCGATGCCTATGGCGAGCACCTGGACGTGGTGGCGGACCTGCTGCGTGACCTGGTGCTGGAAACGCCGCCCAATGCGGTTTCAGGGCGCGGCCTTCTCGCCGTGCTGCCGCAACTCTTCAAGGCCGGCGCGCTGGGCCGCCGCATCGCCAGGCTTCCCGCCGCCATGCAGCAGCAGGTGCTCAATCTCTTCACCCAGTCGGCGGGTGACTATCTCGACCAGTGGTTCGAGAGCGCGCCCATCAAGGCGGCCTATGGCTTTGACGGCATCGTCGGCAACTATGCCTCTCCCTACGCGGCAGGCTCGGCCTATGTGCTGTTGCATCACGTCTTCGGCGAGGTGAATGGCAAGAAGGGCGCCTGGGGTCATGCCATCGGCGGCATGGGCGCGATCACGCAGGCCATGGCCCGCGCCTGCCGCGAGGCGGGCGTCACCATCCGCACCGGAACCGGCGTGAAGCGCGTCCTCACCGGCAAACTCGGCGTGACAGGTGTCGAGACCGAGAGCGGCGAGGTCATCAAGGCCGGTGCTGTTGTCTCCAACCTCAATCCGAAATTGCTCTTTACACGGATGATCGAGCAGGGCGTCCTGCCCCAGCCCTTTGCCCAGCGCATGGAAAGCTGGAAGTGCGGCTCCGGCACCTTCCGCATGAACGTGGCACTGTCGGAGCTCCCGGGTTTCACCTGCCTCCCGGGCAAGTCGCGCGCAGAACATCACACCGCCGGCATCATCATTGCACCGAGCCTCGCCTACATGGAGGAGGCGTGGATGGATGCGCGCCGCCACGGCTGGTCGAAACAGCCCATCGTGGAAATCCTCATTCCCTCCACGCTCGATGAGACGCTCGCCCCCAAGGGCGCCCATGTCGCCAGCCTTTTCTGCCAGCACGTCGCACCCACATTGCCGAACGGCAAATCCTGGGATGATCATCGTGAGGAAGTTGCGGACCTGATGATCGCGACGGTGGACAGGTTTGCACCCGGTTTCAAAAAGTCTGTCATCGCCCGCCAGATCAATTCCCCGCTCGATCTCGAGCGCACCTTCGGGCTTGTCGGGGGCGACATCTTCCATGGCGCACTGGGTCTCGACCAGTTGTTCTCCGCCCGCCCCATGCTGGGCTATGCCGACTACCGCACGCCGGTGAAGGGGCTCTACCAGTGCGGCTCGGGCACCCATCCGGGCGGCGGCGTCACCGGTGCCCCAGGACACAATGCGGCCCGCGAGATGCTGCGCGATTTGAGGTGAACCTGCGAAATGGCGCAGGCCCTAGTGGCCCGCGTCGCCCGCCGCCTTCTGGACCTTCTTCTTGATGTGCCGGGCCGTCAGCCACACCGCGAGGATCACCAGCGGGATGGAGAAGAACTGGAACAGTTTCTCGTCGAAGGCCACGAACTTTCCGGCCCCTTCGATGAGCTTTCCCACGATGCCGATCACGTAGTAGCTGATCGCCGCAACCGACAGGCCCTCCACCGTCTCCTGCAACATGAGTTGCAGCCGCGCCCGCTTTTCCATGGATTGCAGCAGCGACTGGTTCTGTCCTTCCAGTGCAATGTCGACGCGCGTGCGCAACAGGTTGCTGGCCCGCTCGCAGCGTTGCGCCAGTCCGGCGATGCGGGATTCAACCGCCGCACAGGTGGCAATCGCCGGCATGAAGCGCCGCTCCAGGAACACGCCCAGCCGCTGATGGTTTTGCACCCGCTCCTCGCCCAGTTCCGCCAGGCGCTTGCTCACCAGCGCCGAATAGGCCCGTGCCGCCGCGAAGCGGTAGCTGGTCTGGTCGGAGAGGCTTTCAATGTCGCGCGACAGGCCGATCAGCTTTTGCAGAAGGTTCGCATCCTCGGAACGCGGATGTCCGGCCATGCCGTCGATGATGGCACTCAGATCTGTTTCGAGACGCTTCAGCGTGCCCTGTGCGGAACGCGCCAGCGGCAGCGCCAGCAGCGCCATCATGCGGTAGGTTTCGATTTCGTGCAGCCGCCGCGTGAGCCGTCCCAGACGGTGCGGCGAGCCACTGCCATCGTGGATCAGCAGCCGCGTGTAGCCGTCATCGCAGATGCGGAAGTCGCTCCACACAGTCGTCTTGCCCTGGTTCACCCGCGAGCAGGC
>CALMLK010000302.1 GCA_937868035.1 uncultured Alphaproteobacteria bacterium | reverse complement strand
GGCTGGGCGTCGGTGAGGTCAGCGCCATCCACGGTGGCGCGGCTGCCGGACTGTACCCAAAGCTGGGGCAAGGCCGCCAGTTCGTCAGCAGTCGGATCGGTCTTGTCGTTCTTGGCGAGCTTGGACTTGGTCAGCGCGTCCACGTCACCCTTGTTGGGATAGGATTGGCAATCCAGTGGCGGGCGCTGCGTGGGTGCACTCGGCTGTTCCGCACAGACAAGCTGGAACTTGAGAGCGCCCGTCTTGCCGACGAGGTCCAGCACCTTCTTGGGATCGCCGATGCCGGGCAACTGCAACACGATGCGGTCGCGGCCCTGCTGCTGCACCACGGCTTCGCTGGTGCCCGAAGCGTCCACCCGGTTCTTCACGATCTTGAGGACCTGCGTCAGGGCCGTGGCGATCTTGGAATCGAGACCCGCTTCCTGCACCTCGAAGCTGAAGGTGTTGTTCTGCTGCTTCATGGCGTAGAGAGCGGTCTGCGTCGCCTGTCCGAACAGGCCGCCGCCGGCAGGCTGCACGATCTTGTCCAGAACGGTCTTGGCATTCTCCAAGTCTTCCGGCTTGGTAATGGTGACGGTCACGCCGCTGCCGACGCGCTGGATGCCACCGTAGCCGATCTTGGCTTCACGAAGCCCCGCACGCACGTCGCTGGCCAGCTGCTGCTGCAACTGCGCCACCATGTCCTTGCGGTCCACTTCCAGCAGCAGGTTCGAACCGCCCTGAAGGTCGAGGCCCAGCGTCATGGGCCGCATGCCATAAGGAGCAACCGCCTCCTGTTGTGCAGGGGTCATGATGTTGGGAAGGGCGAAGATGATGGCGAGCAGGACTGCGCCCGTGATCGCGATGATTTTCCAGCGGGAGAAATAGAGCACGGGGAACCCTTACTTTGCCGGTTCGCTCTTGGTGCGCACGTCGCTGAGGCCGGACTTCAGCACGCGCACCTTGATGTTCTCGCCAACTTCCACCAGCAGTTCGTTGTCATCCACCACGCGGACAACCTTGCCGATGAGGCCGCCCTGCGTGACCACGGTGTCGCCCTTCGTCACCTTCGAGAGCATCGCCTGATGCTCCTTGAGCTTGCGCTGCTGGGGGCGGATGAGGAAGAAATAGAACACGCCCATGATGAGCACGAGCGGCAGCACCATGCCGACAAAGTCAATCGCGGGAGCCCCTGTCGTCGTCTGGGCAAAGGCTTGGGAAATGAACATCGGGCCGGTCTCCGCTCTGGGCCGAAGCGGCCCGGGTTTCAAAAAGTTGCGCTAGATATAACGATGCACTAGGCCATTGCAAGGTTGCCCGGGTGGAGTTCCGGGCTTTCTTTCGGGAGCTGTCGATGGGTGAAAAACGCGAGATTCTGGAGCGAATCGCCGAGGCATTGGAGCGTCTGGCCCCCTCGCCGCCGCCACCGGCTGATGTTGCTGCCCACGAAGCCTTCGTCTGGCGCGCCCACCCGCCGGGGCTTGAGGCCGTGGCCAAGGTCAACCGGGTCGATCTGCCGCTGCTGCGCGGCATCGACCTCACCCGCGACCAGCTCCTGGAAAACACCCGCCGTTTCGCCAAGGGCTATCCCGCCAACAACTCCCTTCTGTGGGGCGCGCGGGGCATGGGCAAGTCGTCGCTGGTCAAGGCGGCGCACAAAACGGTGAACACTGAAGTGGGCGGCCTCCTCAAGGTGATCGAAATCCACCGCGAGGACATTGCCAGCCTCCCTGCCCTGATGGCGCTGCTGCGCGGCCACCCCAGATACCGCTTCATCGTGTTCTGTGATGATCTTTCTTTCGATGCGCAGGATACGTCCTACAAGTCGCTGAAGGCCGCGCTTGATGGCGGTCTCGAAGGCCGCCCCGGCAATGTGATCTTTTATGCCACCAGCAACCGCCGCCACCTGCTGCCGCGCGACATGATCGAGAACGAGCGCTCCACGGCGATCAACCCGTCAGAGGCGGTGCAGGAAAAGGTGTCGCTGTCGGATCGCTTCGGCCTGTGGCTTGGCTTTCACAACTGTTCGCAGGATGAGTTCTTCGCGATGCTCGAAGGCTATGCCGCGCACTACAAGCTCAAGATCAGCGCCGAGGATTTGCGCGCTGCTGCCGTCGAGTGGTCGGTCACACGCGGTTCGCGCTCGGGGCGCGTGGCCTGGCAACTGATCCAGGACATTGCCGGCCGACTTGGTCAAACACTGGACTAGACCTGCCCCTTCAAAAGACAAAACCCGGGGCAAACCCGGGCCTTGCCTTGCAGGGGACTCTCATCCAACTGTTGAAGCAACTCAGTTCATTGCGGTTGCAGAAGACAGGTGTTTCAATGGGTCGAGGGCGGTTGCGCCCTTGCGCACTTCGAAGTGAAGCTGCGGGCTCGACACCGCGCCGGTCTGGCCGGCCTTGGCGATCACATCGCCACGCTTCACCGTGTCGCCGCGCTTCACCAGCAGTTCCTTGGCGTGGGCATAGGCCGTGACATATCCGCCTGCATGTCGGATCAGCACGAGATTGCCGTAGCCCTTGAGCTCGTTGCCGGCATAGGCGACGACGCCGCCTTCCGCCGCGCGCACGCTGGTGCCTTCCGGCACTGCGATGTTGATGCCTTCATTCTTCAGGCCGTTTGACTTCGGACCGAATTCCGAAATCACCTTGCCCTTGAGCGGCCAGCGGAGATTGAGTGCGCCGTTTGTTGCGGCCTGCGTCATCACCGGCGGTTCTGCAATCGGTGTCTCGGCTGCGGGTACAGCCTTCTTCTTGATCTTCAGGTTGGCCGTCTGCACGGGCGCTTCATCGGATGATGCATCAGCCGCGGATGTATCGGTGTTGTCGCTCTCGTCTTCGGCGAGTGACAGCACTGCCTTCTTCTTCTTGGCGGGCTTCACGGCGGGGACCGGCGTGTCGTCGGTGCTCACGTCGGCAGAGGCCTGCTGCGAGGAACCGCCAGGGATCTTCACCTTCTGGCCGATGTGCAGACTTGCATCATGCGACAGGCCATTGGCATCGGCGATGACGAAGGGCGAGACGCCAAACTTGCGGCCCAGTGAATAGAGGGTTTCGCCGCCACCCACCGTGTGCGTGTTGCCGGATTTCATTGGCTTGGCTGGCACGATTTCGGTTTCACCGGCATCGGCCACGGCGAGCTTGCGCGGCTTCGGGGCCGGCATGGTGTCGGCGGCGTCGGCCGTGTCACCGGTGGGAATGCGCAGCTTCTGGCCGCTCCACACCTGATACGGCGCCTTCATCTTGTTGTAGGAGGCAAGCTCCATCGGGTCCACGTGGTTGGCGCGGGCGATGGACGTGAGCGTCATGCCCTGCCCCACCGTCACAACACCATTGCGGGCGGTAGCGGACTTCGGGACGGGCGTCACGTCCTGCTCACCAGCCTGGGCAACGTCGGCGTCGTCATAGCTCGGCGCGTTGAACTTGGGCTTGGGGGCAGCGGGCTGCTTGTAGGTCTTCTTGTAATTCTCTGTGTAGTCGTACTGCGGCGCAGCAGGTGCGCGCGGCAGCGGGGCGCGGGCCACAGGGCTCTCGGTAATGGTTTCGTCGTCATCCGCCGCGGGCGGCATCTCGATGACCTTGCGCTTGCGGTAGACAGGCTGCTGCACCGACTTCGGCACGGAAGCGGTGTAAACCGGATCGGCATCTGAGGGATTGTTGTAAGCGTTCTGGAAGCGCTCGATGGAGTTGGAGCAGCCCGCCAAAAGGGCCGCCGCTGCCACCGTCATCATGGCCTTTGCAAACAGGCGGACAGACAGGTGCTTGGACACACTGATACGCATTCTTGGTACTCCGAAACTCACAAACTCACGTGAGATCAAAATGACGCGTTAAAGTTAAGGGAGCGTTTATGGTGAATGGCTTGCTGACGTTTTTCATTCGACGACGACGCGCGCGCCCACCTGCACCTGATCATAGAGGTCGATCACGTGGGCGTTGAGCATGCGGATGCAGCCGGAAGAAACGGCGTGGCCGATGCTCCACGGTTGCGTGGTGCCGTGGATGCGGAACTCGGTTGAACCGATATAGAGTGCGCGCGCGCCCAGCGGATTCTGTGGGCCGCCGGGCATGTGGGCGGGAATGAAATGGCCGCGTTCGGCCTCACGGCGGATCATGTTTGGTGGCGGAGTCCAGCCCGGCCATTCGGCCTTGCGGGTGATGGTGTTGGCCCCGCTCCAGGTATAGCCTTCGCGGCCCACACCAATGGGATACATGAGGGCCTTGCCATCCGGCAGCACGTAGTAGAGCTTGCGTTCGCCTGTGCGCACGAGAATGGAGCCTGGCTCCATTTTGCGGTCGAAGGCGACGATCTTCTTTTCCAGTTGTCCTGCTGCCGGTGCGGCGAAGATGGTGGCGCTGGCGACCTGCGATCCGGAACTCCAGCCTTCGACGGCGCTGCCGTCGCCCATGCCGCCAATGATCTGGAAGCTGCCTTCCGCCCGCACGGGAAGCACCAGCAGCGTGCATGCCAGCACGGCGCATGTAAACGATTTGAGCATGATCCACCTGCGTCCGGCAAGGATGCCGGGCTGCCTGGCATGGTGAAGGAGCGCCCTTAAGCGCCGTTTAAGCGGCGTAGTTTGCGAATGGTGAACGCGGCGGTTTCTTTGGTTAAGGGGTGCCGCCAGCGCGGCGCCACCTGCTCAAGCGGTTCCAGAACGAAGAGCCGCTCGCTGATGCCGGGATGCGGCAGAACCAGCGGGCGGATGGATTGTGTACGCTTGTGGCGGGCGAGGCCGTGGTAGTCCAGCAGATCAAGATCGAGGGTGCGCGGTCCCCAGCGGCGGCGGCGTTGCCGCCCGGCCGTGCGCTCGATCATATGCAGGCGGCGCATCAGTGCATCCGGCGAAAGATGCGTGTCGATCAGCGCTGCGGCGTTGACGAAGGGCGGCTGGTTGGTGACTCCGAAGGGTGCCGTGACCAGCAGCGGCGAGGCTTTCACCAAACGAACAGGCCCGTGATTCAGGGCGGACAGCGCGCGCTCCACCGTCTGCCGGGGCGTGCCCCAGGGCCCGGACATGTTGCTGCCAAGCGCCACCAGGATCATGACCAGCGCCGCACGGCTTCGGCGAGGAGAACGTTGGCGTCCTCTTCAGGCGGCATCACATGCTGGCGGTCGAAGAGCACTTCGCCATTCTCCACCAGGAAACTGCGCCGCACATAGTAGGACTGTTCACCAGCGCGGAAAGTGGCCAAGGGCACAGCGCGGGCAAAATCTCCCCCCTCATCTGACAGCAATGGAAAGGCGATCTGATTGCGCGCAACGAATTCTTTCTGCCATGCCGTATCCTGATTGCTCAGGCCGTACAACTTCACGGAAAGCTTCCGGAACTCGGGATAGGCCTTTGAATAAGCGAGGGATTGTGGTGTCGAGCCATGCGCCCCGAAAATGCTGTCCCAGCCGGGCGGATCGGGAACGCCAGGCTTGCCGGTGTAGGGATAGACGAAGATCACTGCCCTGCCCCGGACGAGGCCGGGGTTGACGCGGGTATCGTCCGTGGACGGAAGATCGGCGCTGGGAAGGCGCATGGCGCGCGCCTCAGCCGCGGTCGCGCAGCAGGCGCGACTTCTCGCGGTTCCAATCCCGCGCCTTGATGGTCTCGCGCTTGTCGGTGAGTTTCTTGCCGCGGGCGAGCGCGATGTCGACCTTCACCCGGCCCCTCGGATTGAAGAAGATCTTGAGCGGCACGATGGTGAGTCCCTCGCGCAGGATGCCCACGGACAGACGGTCAATCTGCTTGCGATGCAACAGCAGGCGGCGTGGCCGTTTCGGTTCGTGGTTGAAGCGGTTCGCCTCGCGGTACTCCGGGATGTTGGAGTTGATGAGGAACAACTCGTTGCCCTTCATCGCCGCATAGGCCTCGCCGAGATTGACGTGGCCCGTGCGCAACGACTTCACCTCCGAACCCTTCAGTTCGATTCCGGCCTCGAATTTCTCGATGAGCTCGTAGTCGAACCGGGCGCGGCGGTTGTCACCCTTGACGGTAATGCCTGGCTGGGCGCGCGACGTCTTCGCGCCACCACTCTTGGACGACATCTCAGTTGAGCAGGCCGGCATGCACCATGGCATCACGGACCATCTGCTTGGTCGAGTCCGAAACGGGCACCATGGGCAGGCGGGCTTCCGGCGTGCAGTGGCCGAGCAGGCTCACGGCATACTTGATCGGGCCGGGATTGGTTTCCACGAAAAGCGCGTGATGCAGCGGCATGAGCCTGTCCTGCAGGGAAATCGCCTTCTTGTAGTCACCGGCGAGCGTTGCCTCCTGCAACTGCGCGCAGAGGCTGGGCGCCACATTGGCCGTGACCGAAATGCAGCCCACGCCACCGTGGGCGTTGAAGCCCAATGCCGTTCCATCTTCGCCCGAAAGCTGGATGAAGTTCTCGCCCGTCATCAGGCGCTGGCGCGAGGGCCGCGTGAGATCGGCGGAGGCATCCTTCGTGCCGATGATGTTCTTGCAGTCCTTGGCGAGGCGGTCGAGGGTCTCGACCGAGCAGTTGGCAACGGTGCGGCCCGGCACGTTGTAGACAAAGATGGGGATGTCCACGGCCTTCGCGATGGCGCGGTAGTGCTGGTAGATGCCCTCTTGCGTGGGCTTGTTGTAATACGGAACGACAATCAACGCGGCATCAGCACCGGCCTTCTTGGCATGGGCGGCGTATTCGATGGCTTCCGCCGTGTTGTTCGAGCCCGCGCCCGC
>CALMLK010000301.1 GCA_937868035.1 uncultured Alphaproteobacteria bacterium | reverse complement strand
TGTCCCCGCCGCTGTCGTCACCCTCTACTACGGGGCGGAAGGCACGGGCATGTTGCTCATCCTCAGCCAGGTGATCCTGGCGTTCCAGCTTCCCTTCGCCATCGTGCCGCTGGTGATGTTCACCCGCGACAAGACCAAGATGGGGCCTCTGGTCTCTCCCGGCTGGCTGACGGCCGTTTCGGCCGTCATTGCGGCCATCGTGATCGGGCTCAACCTGAAACTCCTGTGGGATGTGTTCAGCGCCCTTTGAGGCATGCTTGCAGACTCCGGCGGATTGCCTTATCCGCCCCGCATGACAGCCCAGCACGACCAGATCCTCATCATCGACTTCGGCTCCCAAGTCACCCAGCTCATCGGACGGCGGGTGCGCGAGTTGGGGGTTTATTCCGAGATCATCCCGTTCCAGAGCGCCGAAGCGGCGTTCCAGCGCATGAAGCCCAAGGCGGTGATCCTGTCCGGCGGACCGGATTCGGTGACGCGGGACGGCAGCCCGCGGGCGCCGCAGGTGGTGTTCGATTCAGGCCTTCCCATCCTCGCCATCTGCTACGGCCAGCAGACGACGGCGGTGCAGTTGGGTGGTGTCGTCGAGGGCGGCCACGCGGCGGAATTCGGCCGGGCGGACGTCGAAGTGCTGGCGCCGAGCGCGCTGTTCGACGGACTGTGGAAGGTGGGTGAGCGGCATCCCGTGTGGATGAGCCATGGTGATCGCGTGACCAAGTTGCCCGCAGGCTTCACGGTCAAAGCCACCTCGCCGAACGCGCCCTTCGCCATTGCCTCAGATGAAGCGCGGCGCATCTACACCACCATGTTCCACCCGGAAGTGGTGCACACGCCGGATGGTGCCAAGCTCATCCGCAATTTCGTGAAGGAGATTGCGGGCTGCAAGGGCGACTGGACCATGGCCGCCTTCCGCCAGGAAGCGGTGGAGCGCATCCGTGCGCAAGTGGGCAAGGGCCGGGTGCTGTGCGGATTGTCGGGCGGCGTTGATTCATCCGTGGCGGCATTGCTCATTCATGAAGCGGTGGGGGATCAAATCACCTGCGTGCTCGTCGATCACGGCCTCATGCGCCAGAACGAGGCCGCCGACGTGGTGGCGATGTTCCGCGAGCACTACAATCTGCAACTCGTGCATGTTGATGCGAGCGATGAATTCATCTCCGCACTCGAAGGCGAGATGGACCCGGAGAAAAAGCGCAAAACCATTGGCAAGCTGTTCATCGATGTGTTTGAGCGGGAAGCGAAGAAATTGGGCGGTGCCGAATTCCTGGCGCAGGGCACGCTCTATCCTGACGTGATCGAAAGCGTGTCATTCACGGGTGGACCCTCGGTCACGATCAAGTCGCATCACAATGTGGGCGGGTTGCCGGCGCGCATGAACATGAAGCTTGTTGAACCGCTCCGCGAACTGTTCAAGGACGAAGTGAGGTTGCTCGGCCAAGAGCTTGGTCTACCTCATAAATTCGTGGGCCGTCATCCCTTCCCGGGACCCGGCCTTGCGATCCGCCTGCCCGGGGGCGTGACGCGCGAGAAACTCGACATCCTGCGCAAGGCTGATGCGATCTATCTCGATGAAATCCGCAAGGCCGGTTTGTATGACGTGATCTGGCAGGCCTTCGCCGTGCTGCTGCCGGTGCAGACGGTGGGCGTGATGGGCGATGGCCGCACTTACGACCGTGTGCTGGCGCTCCGCGCCGTCACCTCCGTCGATGGCATGACCGCGGATTTCTATCCCTTCGACATGGCCTTCCTGGGCCGCACCGCCACGCGCATCATCAACGAGGTGAAGGGCGTGAGCCGCGTCGTCTACGACGTGACGTCGAAGCCACCCGGCACGATCGAGTGGGAGTGAGACTCGCTACTTCGTGAGGTCCGGCACGTCTTCGCCCAGCGCGGTGGCGAGGTCGATGAGGTGGTCTTGTTCGTCCTTGAGGATTTCGCGGATGTGTTCGGCCATGGCGAACTCGCCCAGTTCCTCGCATTGCCGCACCCGGTCGCGGTAATTCCTGATGGTGTCTGATTCATTCTCCAGATCGGCGCGCAGCATTTCCTTTGCGTCTTCCGTCAGTTTGACGGGCTTCGGCGTCGCCGTCGGCATGGCGCCGAGATAGTCGATCTGCCGCGCGATGATCAGTGCATGCTTGAGTTCCTCGCCGGCGTGCACTTGCAGCTGGTCGGCGATGCTCATGTATTCGGCACCCTTCAGCACCTGCGAATAGACGACATAGGCGATGATGGCCTGATACTCGCGGGCGAGGTCTTCGTTGAGTTTCGCAGCGAGTTCTTCGCGCGTCAGGGATGACTCGTTCTGTGCCATGGCTTTGTACCGCTCTGCAGGAAAGGAAAACCCAAAACGCTGGTTGCCCGCAAAGGTTCCATCACGTCCAGCCGTTCGGTTGCACCTGCGAAGGGGTGGACTTCCGGCGCAGTGCAATCTCTGATACGAAAATGCTCAAGGGGGCTTTGAGTCCGGAGGGCTTGAGGCATGGTCGGGATTATGGGCCGGGCGCTGATGCAGTCAGTGCGCATCCTTTTCGCGTTCGCCAGTTTGTGGCTGGTGCTGTCGCTCTCCGCGCCGCTTGTGCCCTCTGCCTTCGCCCAAGACGCCAGCAAGATCTGCACCACGCAGACCCAATCCTGCGGATGCGCCACCTGCGGCTGTTGCGGCGGATCCTGTGACGGCGGCGGACGGCCCTCGTGCCCGCCGGGATCTCACCTCTACAATGATTATTGCCTGCCGGATTGTCCGGCGGGGTGGAGCCGCTATCCGGGTGAGCCGGGTCTGTGCATGCCGCCTTGCCAACATGGCTGCCCGGAAGGGTACGACCAGGTGCCGCTGCCGGAATGCCCGGAAAACTATATCCGTGACATTCGCAATCCGGACCGCTGCGTGCCCGACTATGACCGGGTGCGGAACTACGACAATTGTCCGCAGGGCATGAACTGGTCGTCTGAAACCGGCCAGTGCGAGTTTGACTGCCCCGACAGTTTTTACCGCGACGAAAATGGCCGCTGCCAATTCACCTACGACAAGGAATGCCGGCAGGGTTACACCCGCGACGTGCGCACCGGGAAATGCGTGCCGGAAGGTGATTGGCCTGTGACCTACCGCTGGGTCTGCCTGCCTTCTTGTCCGCAGGGCACCTATCGCGACATCCGTTATCCCACTCGCTGCGTGCCCCCGCCGCCCATGTGCGATGATGGCTACGAGTTGCGCGGCGGCCGCTGCATGCCCATCTGCGAACCGGGCACGCGCCAGGACCGCTATGGCTATTGCGTGCCGCAGACGTGCCCTGACGGCCAGTATCCCGACATCCGTGGCCACTGCCGCGATCCGGAATGCCCGAACGGCCTGAAGCGCGGTGAAGACGGCAACTGCTCACCGCCGGATGATGTGTGCCCGCAGGGACAGATCAGCATCCGCGGGGAATGCACAACACCGTGCGGCACCGATGAAGAGCGCAACGAAGACGGCCGCTGCGTGCCTGTCGACGAAGGCTGCCCGCAAGGCCAGGAAGAAGTGAACGGCCAGTGCACACCCATCTGCAAGCAGGGCCTGAAGCGCGATGCGCGCGGCAACTGCGTTCCGGAACGGCAGGGCTGCGCGAGAGGCACGGTGCCATACAAGGGCACCTGCGTCGAAATCTGCCAGAAGGGCGAGCGGCGCAATGCCGATGGCCGCTGCGTGACGGTGGAGAAGCGTTGTCCCGAAGGCTTCCTCCGCACCAAGTCCGGTGCCTGCATCCGCATCCCGACGGAAGTCATCTGCGGCAAGGGCATGAAGCCGGATGGGCAGGGCGGCTGCGTGCGCGTGGTGCCGCTGCTGCCGCGCGTCTGCCCGGAGCGAATGTTCTACAACAAGGCCACGAAGTCGTGCGAGCCGATCCGCCGTCCAAGGCCGAAGCCGCAGGATACGGGTGACAATGGTGATGATGCCGCTGACGACGGGCCGGATTCACCGCCGCCCATCCGCCGGCTGAACCTCCAGCCGCAGATCACGCCGGAGATGCTGCAGCAACTGATCCCGCGCAAGAAGCCGCGCGGCGCCAATATCCAGGAGCCGTGCCCCAAGGGCTTCTTCCGCGACAACAACGGGCGCTGCGTGGAGGGCTGATGGAGATTAGTGGTGCGGGTTGTCGAGGGCCCGCACCGGTTCCAATCCGTTGAGGCTGTTCAGCACCTCATAGAGGAAGGTCTGCAATTCACGCACAAGGTCGGGCGCGAGGCCTTGGGGGTCGCCGTTCACGAATTCCCGCAGTGAAAAGCGCCGGTTGGAAATGGCGGAGGCGATGGGCGCAGCGAGGAAGGGAATGGTGAGTGCCCCTTCATGTTCCGGCCAGTGGCTGCGCACCAGCATGTTGCGCACCGGCACGAACAGGTCCACGCCCGGTTCGCGCTGCAGGGCGTAGGCCGCTTTCAGGGACGTGAAGCTGTTGTCCACGATGTAGAACACGAAAACGCGGAAACCTGTCTTGTGGCATTCGGCGAAGAAATCCAGATCGCGCGCCGTCTGGAAGAAGCGTTCCGTGTGGCGGGCGGGCAGGTCGATCACGTAATCCCGGCCCGGCGAGGCGAGGATGGTGTCGAACAGTTTCATCTGCCCCTGGATGGCGGCAAAGTCCGCAAGCGCGGTGCGGCCGGGAAAGAAGGTGCGCAATGGTCCATCAGGCGCATCGGTATCAATGCAGAAGGGATCGCGCCCATCGAGCATGAGGAAATCGACCAGCACCCGCGCCAGCAAAGTCTTGCCGTTGCGGTGCTGGTCGGAACAAACGATGTGGACCGTGGGGCTCGTTGCCACGGTGTCAGCCTTTCACTTGGCGCAGCTGCTTACTGGCGTCCGCCGGAGAGGACATCCTGAAGCATCTTCACATGTGCGAATTCGGCGTCGATTTCCGAGCACCACTTGCGCACATAGCCACGCAGCACGAAGGAGAACTTGCCCTGGCTGCCATCGGCGGCGCGGTTGTCGATGAAGTCCTTGAACGTGACACCCGCCACATCCACCTGCTCGTAGGCCATCTCGTTGAGCTTGGGGATGTTGATTTCCTGCGTCTTGGCGATCTGCGAGAAATACTTGCGGTAGGTTGCTTCGTCCCACTCGAAGAAGTTCGTTTCGTTGATGGAATTGCGGGCCACCACATACTGCATGCCGGCGAGGTACTTGGCGATTTCGCCGATCTCGTCCAGCGAGGCGATGGACGGGCCGACCACGTGGAAGAGACCCAGGGTGAACATGCCGTTGCGGGCCGCTTCGAGCACGCCAATCCGTTCGAACAGATCGAGCGAATAGGAAAGGTTGCCGGCCTTCAGATCGACGATGGTGACAGGTACGTTGGCCGTTTCCATCGTATCGAGAATGCGCATCTGGTGGGCGACGTTGCCGAGGTCGACGATCTCGGTGATCGCGGGGTAGAAGCGGTGCAGCGAGCCGCGCGGATTTTCCGTGTCGAAGGCGCGGGTCAGGATGTTCTTGCGGGCGAAGTAATCGAGCAGCGAGCGCGCCACCGTCGTCTTGCCCACGCCGCCCTTGTCGGCACCTACGAGAATGAGTGTCGGCTTCATTTATATCCCCTTGAAATCATTGGCCCCTTGAATCACCCGTCTCAGTGATTTGCGCAACCCTTAACATGGCAAACCGCCTGAGTACATGCGGCACTTGAGAGGCGGGTTGTGCCATTTTCGTGGAAACCACCGCATGTGATATGGACGGCATGGTCGAGGGAGAATCATGATGGGCAAGCTCTGGCTGGGTGCACTCCTGTTTGCGGGGCCGCACCTTGTCTCCACCGTCGTTCCCGCACTTCGCGACCACTTGAAGGAGAGACTGGGCGAGGGGCCGTTCAAGGGTCTGTATGCGCTGGTCTCACTGGTAGGCGTGGTGCTGCTGGTGCTGGCCTATGTGCAGGCCCGCTCCGGCGGGGGCGGCGTTCTCTATGAGCCGTGGAGCGGGGCGCGGCATCTCAACATGCTGCTGTCGCTGGCCGGGTTCATCCTCATGGCGTCGGCGCGGGGGCAGGGCTACATCCGCAGGGCGGTGAAGCATCCGCAGTCGCTGGGCATGGCGTTGTGGGCCACCGGGCACATTCTCGCCAATGGCGAGACGGCGGTGGTGGTGATCTTCGCAACCATCCTCGTGGTGGCCTTGGCTGACATCGTGTTCAGCTTGGCGCGGGGCAAGATGCCTGTGCACACACCGCAGCTCCGCTCTGATCTTGTTGCCATCGCAGGGGGAACAGTGGTCTACCTCGTGCTCCTTTTTGGTTTTCATCCCTACATTCTCAACGTACCGGTTCTCTGATGACGCTTCTTGTCCTTCTTCTCATTGCCTTCACCGTGGCGCATATCGTGCCCGCCATTCCGCGCGCCAAGGCTGCCGTGCAGCGGCGGCTCGGCAAATCCTATGGTGCTGTCTATGGCCTCACCTCGCTCGTGCTGCTGGTGCTCTGCATCTGGGCCATGCGACATGCGGAACCGGGATTCTTCTATGACCCGCCCGTGTGGGGGCGGCATGCCAACTTCCTCTTCACGCTGGTGGCATTCATCTTCATCGGCATCTTCCTCGGCCGCGGATCGTGGCGGAATGCAGTGCGCTATCCCATGGCCATTGCGGTCTGCTTCTGGGCGACGGGGCATCTGCTGGCCAATGGCGAGGCGACACGGGTGGTCTTCATCATCGGC
>CALMLK010000300.1 GCA_937868035.1 uncultured Alphaproteobacteria bacterium | reverse complement strand
TCGGCGCTGCGTTTGCCCGCATCGAAAATCGTCAGCGCCGCATCGGCACCGGCCTTTTTGGCATGGGCGGCGTATTCGATGGCTGCGGCCGTGTTGTTCGAGCCGGCGCCCGCAATCACCGGAACCTTGCCGCGGGCTTCTTCCACGCAGATTTCGATGAGGCGCTTGTGCTCGGCAGGCGTCACCGTGGGGCTCTCTCCGGTTGTGCCAACGGGAACGAGGCCGTGGCTGCCTTCCTTGATGTGCCACGCCACGAATTTGCGGTAAGCCGCCTCGTCAACGGCACCATTCTTCATCGGCGTAATCAAGGCTGGGAAAGATCCCTGGAACTTCACGGCAAACCCCTATGGTTAACAGATTGGAAACCAGCCCCTCGCTAATCTGCCTCTTGGCCGCTGCGGATTCCGGTTCGCGCGGCACCATAGTCGTTCGCCAGAGTTGCGGCAAGCAAAGGCGGATGGGTGTTGGCTGGTGCCCAAAACCCGTCGCAATTGGTCTTTACCCGCCACCAATCCGGTGTACGAACGCCATTTGAAGGAGCAACCCCGCGTGACGCCAGATGTCAGCCGCCGCCATTTCCTGAAAGGCCTCATGGCCGCCTCCGCCGCTGTCGCGCTGCCCTTCAGCGCCCTGCCCGCGGTTGCCGCGCCCGCCGTGGATGCCGTGCGCGCTGCCCTGAAGGACGACTACGTGACGGCCGGCAACCTCGCTCGCCAATCCGGCGACCCTGCTGCGGTAAAGCTGGTGGAACTCCTGTTCCTGCGCGACAAGGGCGCGAAGGCTGGTTACAGCCGCATCATGAATTTCCTCGAAGCAGCGCCGAAGTGGCCGCTGACCGAGACGCTTCTCAAGCGCGCCGAGCAGGCCCTGTTCGAAAGCGGCGCCAATGGGCCGGAGGTGATGGCCCATTTCGCCCAGCGCAAGCCCTTTACGTCTTACGGCCACATGGCCCTGTGCCGCGCGGCCTATGCCGCTGGCGACCAGCAGACGGCCCGCGCCGCCCTGATGCGTGCCTGGGTCAATCCCGACATGGACGATGCGGTGGAAGCCGCGGCCATCCGCGAATTCGGTTCGGCACTTTCTGAAGCGGACTACCGCCGCCGCCTGTGGCAGCTCATCTACGCGCAGAATTCCGCCGCTGCCGTCTCCCATGCCAAGCGCATGGGTTCGGGCTACGTCAACATCGCCAAGGTGGCGCAGGGATTGCTGCGCGGCACGGGTGGCGCTGACAAGCAATATGCCGCGTTGTCATCCGGCAACCGCAGCATCCCGGCCTTGCGCTATGCCTTGGCGCGCTACTACCGGCGCATGGAGAAGTTCGGCAAGGCGCGCGCGATTCTCGCCGCTGCCCCGACGACCGCTGCCGACATGGGTGATCCCGAGGCGTGGTGGACGGAACGCCGTATCCTGGCGCGCCGCTCCGTTGGCCCGACGCACCGTGACACATGGACGACCGGCTACCAGATTGCCGCCCAGCATGGCCTTACCAGTGGCGATGCCGCCGTGGAAGCCGAATTCCTCTCAGGCTGGATTGCATTGCGCTATCTGAACAAGCCCGACACGGCGATGCGCCATTTCACCAACCTGCAGAAGATCGCACCGACCCGCACGGAAAAGGCGCGCGCCGCCTACTGGATCGGGCGCACCCATGAAGCCGCAGGCGACAAGGGCAATGCCCGCAGCGCCTACAAGGTCGCGTCGCAGTATTCCACGATCTATTACGGCCAACTGGCGCGTGAGAAAATCGGCATGGGCAATGTGCCGGAGAGCATTGAGAGCGGTGACACAACATCCGGTGCCCGCGCCGCTGTGGACCGTGACGAAGTCATGCGCGCCTTCCGCATCATGGCGCAGGCCGCTGACAAGTCGCAGCTCAACATGTTCCTGTGGTCCATCTCGAGCCGCTTCGGTTCGTTGCCGGAGATGAATGCGGCAGCTTCCGTGGTTCACCAGTTCGGTGGCACCACCATGGCGCTCCGCCTTGCCAAGGCTGCGGGCCAACGCAACCTCGACATCGACAGCTACTCCTATCCGGTCCGCGGTCTTCCCGACTGGAAGCAGATGGGCAAGCCGGTGGAAAAAGCGCTGGTGTTCGGTCTCTCGCGCCAGGAAAGCGAGTTCGACCCGAATGCAGGCAGCAAGGTGGGCGCACAGGGCCTCATGCAGTTGATGCCCGGCACGGCAAAGCTGATCGCGCGCCAGTATGGCGTGGCCTTCGCCCCCGGCAAGCTGAAGGGTGATCCCGCCTACAACGTGAGGCTTGGCGCGGCACATCTCGGCGACCTCATCGACGATTTCGGCGGTAGCTATGTGCTGACGCTTGTGGCTTACAACGCCGGTCCGCGTCGCGCCCGCGAGTGGGTCGCTGAATTTGGCGACCTGCGCTCGGGCCAGGTTGATCCGATCGACTGGGTGGAATCGATTCCGTTCCAGGAAACACGCCAATACGTGCAAAAGGTCCTGCAGAACCTGCACGTCTACCGTTCGCGACTCGCGCCGAAGACGGTGCGGCCAATGACGGCAGACCTGATGCGCGGCACGCCCGGCGAAATGACGGTGGCCTCGACCTCGCCCACCACCGCCGAGAACACCGGTTGCAGCGGCGGCTCGATCAAGGCGCTGATCACCGGCTGCGATTGATGCCCGTGGTTCGCAGGCACGTTCCTGCTGCCGATGGCACACGCATTTACGTGGAGCAGCACGGGGGCGGCAGTGGCGTTCCCCTGCTCTGTCTTCCCGGTCTCACACGCAATGGCCGCGACTTCGATCCCGTCGTCTCGCGCTTTGCGCACGTACGCTCGGTGATCACGGTTGATTTCCGGGGCCGCGGTCTTTCTGATGCTGCTGCCGACGCCGCGACCTATGCGCCGCAGGTGGAACTTGCCGATACGCTGGAGGTGCTGAAAGCCATCGGTGTTGGACGCGTGGCCCTGCTGGGCACATCGCGGGGCGGCATTGTCGGCATGCTCATGGCCGCTGTTGCTCCGGCCGCGCTCGCGGGCCTCTGTCTCAACGACATCGGGCCGCACATCGAGCCTGCCAGCCTGATCCGCATGGTGGGTTATGTCGGCCGGGACGTGTCCTTTGCGGATTGGGACTCAGCGGCCCGAGCCTATGCCGCGACCGCACCAGGATTTGCCGGTGTGACGCATGAGCAATGGCTGGCGGCGGTGCAGCGTGCCTACGTGCTCAGGAGTGACGGCCGCATTGCGCCACACTACGACATGCGCTTGGCGGCAACATTGCCGTCACGGGCGGATATCGAAGCCGGCAAGGTGCCTGATCTCTGGGAGCTGTTGCCAGCCCTCGCCGGCAAGGCGGTGACATGTTTGCGCGGGGCCGGATCGGACTTGTTGTCCCCTTCAACGGTCAGGCGCCTTTGCGAAACGCTTCCGCAATCCGAATCTGTCGAGATTCCGGGCCGGGGGCACGTGCCGTTTCTCGACGAAGCGGAAAGTGTTACGGCCCTCGCACGCTGGCTTGACCGGGTGGATGAAAAGGAAAAGGGCCGGTAAAACCGGCCCTTCCTTTATCCGTGAACGGATGATGTTCAGGTGCGGCGCGTGCGGCTGCCCGACAGCTTGTCGCCTTCGCGATTCTTGAGGCCACCCGTACCATAAAGCCTGGGGAACTCCGCGTCCTTGCCATCGGCCAGCAGGCGGGCCTGCTTGATCCACTCTTCGCGGGCAATGCGGCCGTTGAAGCGGAGGTGGTCGTCGACCCACGCCACCTGCTCGCGGGTCCACGCGCCGATCTGGTCGAAGTGGAAGAAGCCAAGACTATGCAGGATCTTCTCGTTCTTCGGGCCAATGCCGCTGATGCGCTGAAGATTGTCCGCCTTGCCACCACGGGCGGCTGCGATTCCCTTCGGACGCTCCATCTTTCCCGTTGCAGCGAGCGGCGCAGGTGTTGCGCTGTGCTGCACCGGAGCGGGAGCGGGTGCCGCTGCGACCGGCGGCGGAGGTGGCGGTGGTGGCGCAACACGTTCTACCGGTGCGGCGACCGGAGCTGCCGGAGCGGGAGCCGGGCGTTCCGCCATGGTGGCTGCCGCTGCCACAGCGGGTGCTGCGGCAAGGGTGGCTGCAACGGGTGCAACCGGTGCATCCACCGCGGCCTCCGTCACCGTTGCGTCTGCGCTTGCGTCAGAGCCGAAGAGTTTGCGCAGGAGGCAGCCCACGCAGGCGCCGGCGATGTAGGCCGCCAGCAGCAGGAGGGCGAGTTCGATCAGATAATGCAACATGATTCAGTCTCCCCTGCTCAGGCGTTCCGGCCCGGAACCTGCTCGCAGGTTTTCCAGCCGATGAAAATACCGATGGCGAAGGCCACAAGCAGCCAAATCCAGTGATTGTCGATGATGGTCCAGAAGCCGTTGCTGTACAGGTCAAACATGGCGTTTTCCTATTTCAAGATCTTGATTTCGACGCGGCGGTTGGTGGACCACGCTTCTTCGTCGTGGCCGGCATTGAGGGGCTGCGATTCGCCGTAGCTGGAAACAGAGAGCCGTTCCTTGGCCACGCCCGCCTCGAGCAACATGTCGCGCACGCGTGCGGCACGGCGTTCGGCGAGGTCCTCGTTGTAGGAGTCGGAGCCGCGCTCGTCGGCGTGGCCGCCCACTTCAACATTGAGCTTGCTGCAGCGCGAGTCCTTCAGCAGCGCCGCATACTGATTGACCGAAAGGCCGAAGCGCTCCTGGAAATCGGTGCGGGCAAAGATGAAGCGCATCGGGAAGACGGTGTTGATTCGCGTCATCACGGCAGCGCAATCGAACTGCGCGTCCGTCTTCGGCGCGGGTTCGTTGGCCGCAGAGATGACGATCTCGCCTGCCCCCGTGTCCTCCACGCTGCGTCCGCGCTTGTCGGTTGCCGTCACCACGACATCATATGTGCCGGGTGCGATGCTCTTGGGCAGCGCCAGGGTCCATGCGCCTTCGCCATCTGCCGTCAGTGCGCTGCCCTCCGCGCCGAGGTCGGCGGTGAGGTTGAGCTGCGGCACGGCGACCTTGAGTGCGGTGGAGCGCTTGGCATCATACGTGCCAGCGAGCGTTCCCGGAGCGGCATCGGAGGCGTGGACCGTTACTGTCGGCGCATCCGGCAGCGTGGCGTCCACTTCGATTTCGGCCAGCGTCTGGTCCGTCGACTGGGCATCACCGTTGCGGGCGGTGACGACCACGTCATAAATACCATCCTTCAGGGCCGCCGAGGGGAAGAGTTTCCACTTGCCTGCCCCATCACGCGAGAGATTGGCGTTTGCGCCCAGTTCATAGGTCTTGCCCGCGAGTCCGATCGTGAGCGAGGTACCTTCGCTCTCCGGCCAGGTGCCGCGGAGAATCGGTGCGCCCGTGAGATCAAGCTGCTTGTCCACCGTGGGCGGAGCAAGCAAAACGGGTGCTGGCGCAGGTGCCGGTGCGGGCTCCGGTGCCGGGGCTGGAGCCGGCTCGGGGGCCGGTGCGGGGGCAGCTGCGGGAATCACGATGGCCTTCTCTGCGACCACCTTGGCCGTATTGCCCACGGCATCGCTGGTGGCGATTTCGACCGGATATGCACCGGGGGCAAGGCCTGCCGTATCCGGCGTGAAGGTGAAGGTTCCCGCCTGGTTGCCGGTGCGCGTGAGTTGCGAATCGGTGTCGAGAACATAGGTCCGTCCCTCCAGCGTGGCGGCGAGGCGCGTTGCATCGCCTTCCGGCCATGTGCCCGTGAGGGTGCGGACGTCCGTTGCCGCTGCGTCGGCCAATGTGATGGCGGCCGCTGCGGGGGCAGCGGTATCCACGGCGGGTGCAGGCGCCGCTTCAGGCACTGCCGCCGCGGCCGGAACGATGATCGCCTTCTCCGCCGTTACGCTGGTGGCGTTGCCCGACTTGTCGGTCTGGCTGAAGGTGACATCATAACTGCCCGGCGCAAAGGCCTGGGACGGTGCAAAGCTGAAGGTGCCCTTGCCATCCGATGTCAGGTCCGGGCCTGCGCCCAGGACATACTCATGACCGTCCACGGTGGCAGCGAATCGGCTGACGTCTGCCTCAGGGAAGCTGCCTGTGATGGCATAGGGCCATGCGGCACCCGCCGGCGCTGCCGCAATGGCGGGAGGCGGAACGGGATCGGGCAAGTCCACCACGACCCTGGCCGGTGATGGCGCGGCCTGGGTGACGGTTGCGCCGTCGCTGTCGGCACTGGCGCTGGCCATCACATCATAAGAGCCTTCGGCCAATGGAGCGGGCAGCTTCAACAGCCAATTGCCGCTGCTGGTGGTCAATTCCGCGCTGCCGGGCAGCGTATAGGCGGTTTCGCCCACGGTGACGGTGAGCTTCTGGGCCGCTTCTTCCGGCCATGTGCCCTTAATCTCGGCCACGGGTGCGGTTGCGTTCAGTGATTCGATCGTGGGCGCCACCAGAGACAGCGGTTCCACTGTCGTGGCATTGACAACCTTGCGGACGCCATAGGTGCCCGCCACCAGCTTCACCACCTCATCGGGCGCGGCGGCATTGGTGGTCTTGCCCTTCACTGTGGCGATACGGCCATTCAGCTCGATTTCGGCCCATTTTGTGAGGTCGCTGCCGGCCAATGTCTGCTTTGCCCTGTCCACAACGTCTGATTTCAGCGATTTATCCGTAATCAGGGCTGCACACAGAAGTGGCAGGCCAACGCCCACGACTGCCCAGGGCACCCATTTTGACGGGCGGCATTTCCTCATGGTGATTCACTCCCCCAGCGACGGGCACACGATTTTGAGCAAGTCCGGACCATTCCGGCTGCATTCGGAGTGCACCCAATCCTTAACAACTGTTAGCATTCCAGGCTTGGCTTGCCTACACCCGCATTGCACGCAGAAGGCGATTTCCACTGTAATACAAGTGTTTTTCGGCTCAGGGCTGCCAGATTTGGGGTTGTATCCGGCGGTGTTGCTCTCCTGCAACATGTACCGCATTTCTACGCAGGATAGAGTAATGAACGTTGACGTTAACGTGCCCGGGCGTAACAAGTGCAGCGTGTGCGAACGTTCGTATGCACGCCTTCCCAATTTTCTTGCAGGGGATCGGGGGGCAACACTCAACTCCAAAAGT
>CALMLK010000299.1 GCA_937868035.1 uncultured Alphaproteobacteria bacterium | reverse complement strand
CATGACCAGTTCCTCGCGGATCGGGTCGATGGGCGGGTTCGTCACCTGCGCGAAGTTCTGCTTGAAATAGGTGTCCAGCAGCTTGGGGCGGTCGGAGAGGGCCGAGGGCGGGGAATCATTGCCCATGGAGCCGATGGCTTCCTGTCCGGTCGAGGCCATGGGTGCCATCAGGATCTTCAGGTCTTCCTGCGTGTAGCCAAAGGCCTGCTGGCGGTCGAGCAGCGGCACCGCAATCTTCGGGCGCGCGGTCTTGGCCTTGGGCAGGTCGCGCAGAACCACCTGCGTCCGCTTCAGCCAATCCTTGTAGGGATGCTGCGTCGAAAGTTCCTTCTTCAGGTCCTCGTCGGAGATGATCGCCTTCTTGTCGAGGTCGATGAGCAGCATCTTGCCCGGTTGCAGGCGCCACTTGCGGGTGATGCGATCCTCGGCAAATTCAAGGCAGCCCATTTCCGATGCGAGCATGACAAAACCATCGTCGGTCACGAGATAGCGTGACGGGCGAAGGCCATTGCGGTCCAGCGTGGCGCCGATCACCTTGCCGTCGGTGAACACCATGGCGGCGGGGCCGTCCCACGGCTCCATCATTGCGGCATGGTGCTCGTAGAAAGCGCGACGGTCCTCGTCCATGAGCGGATTGCCCGCCCAGGCTTCGGGGATCAGCATCATCATGGCATGGGGCAGGGAATAACCGCCCATGTAGAGAAGCTCGAGGGCATTGTCGAAGCAGGCCGTGTCGGACTGGCCTTCATAGGAGATGGGCCAGAGCTTGGAGAGGTCTTCGCCCAGCACTTCCGACTTCATGTTGGCCTGGCGCGCCGCCATCCAGTTGAAGTTGCCGCGCACCGTGTTGATCTCGCCGTTGTGGCAGATGAAGCGGTAGGGATGCGCCAGCGGCCAGCTCGGGAAGGTGTTGGTGGAGAAACGTTGGTGCACCAGCGCAAAGGCCGACGTAACCCGCGGGTCCTTGAGATCGAGATAGTAGTTCGGCACTTCGGCGCCGAGCACCAGTCCCTTGTAGACGATGGTGCGGCACGAGACCGACACCGGATAATAGGCGCGCGCCTTCTTGCCCAGCACTTCAACAATGCGGTTGGACACGACCTTGCGGCACACGAACAGCTTGCGCTCGAAATGCGCCTCATCGCGGATGGTGGGACCGCGGCCAATGAACACCTGGCGGTGCATGGGTTCGGTATCGATGACGGAATAGCCGAGCACCGAACGGTCCACCGCAACATCGCGCCAGCCCAGAACCTTCAGGCCTTCCTCGCGCGCCGTTTCCCACCAGATGCGCTCGATGTCCTGGCGGTATACGGGATCGCGCGGCATGAACAGGAAGCCCACGCCATATTGTCCGGCGGCCGGAAGGTCGAAACCGATTCGCGCGGCTTCGGCAGCAAAGAACTCATGCGGGATCTGGATGAGAATACCTGCGCCGTCGCCGGCCTTGGGGTCGGCACCAACTGCGCCACGATGTTCCAGGTTCTTGAGGATGCGAAGCCCATCCTCCACCGTCTTGTGGCTCTTGATGTTGTGGATATTGGCGAGAAGACCGATGCCGCAGGCGTCATGTTCGTTGCGCGGGTCGTAAAGCCCGTGCGCTTCCGGCAGACCTTCCGGGTGGAACTGATGGATGGTCATGATCGGCGCTCCTCAAGTGATCTGCCAAGCGACGGCAGAAAGGACAGTATCTCTGTCCTTAAATCCCAGAGGTTGACGCTACACGCAAGTTAAAATTCAAACCACCCCGGAAAACGAAACATTATTGCGCGTTATCAGCGGAACGAACAGTGGACGGTGTCTGTTTATAAGACCTGAACTGAAAGGAAGTTCATTATGAAACAGCTTATCCATGGCGCGATCGCCGCAACCTTCGTGGCCGCAAGCGCCACCGTGGCCTTGGCCCAGTCTTCGACGGCACCCGGGCAGGACCGCGTCTGCCTGGTGACCAGCAAGAATCCGAACAGCTTCAATGATACCGACGTATCGGGCACCAAGTGGCTGCCCCGCAAGGCCGCTGAAGCCCAGGCCAGCAAGGACCCCACCACGCTCCGCGTCTTTGACTACAGCAAGGATCCGCTGGTGACCGGCGGCACCTATGCCTCGGCCGAAGATCTCTGCAACAAGCACTTCACCAATTAGCCACAAGTGATTGGCGTTGTGCTTCAGTCTCCCCGCGCCATGGTGCGGGGAGATTTCGTGATGTCAGGACCTCAGCCCCGGGTGATGGGATAGCCGGCCTGCACCCACCCCATGATGCCGCCTGCGAGGATGCGGGGTTCGGCTCCGCCGATGGCATCCAGGGCGCTTGCGTTCATGCGGGTGCGCGCCCCGCTGGCGCAGTAGAAGATCACGGGCTTGCCACCCGACTCGACCGGCACCGGCGTCAGGCGGGAGAGGGGAAGGTTGCGGTCGTTCGCAATGTGCCCGGAGCCGCGTTCGCCGGGTTCACGCACATCGACAAGCACCGCTCCCAGGTCGATTAGCGCCTTGGCCTCCTGTGGGGTGATGCTGGTGATCTTCATGGGCTTTTTCTCCGGGAGAAGGGATTTGAGAATGTTGCGGAAGGGGTTCATGATGACAATCTGGGAAAGGCCGAGGGGTGTCCGGCCGTTGCATATTAGGTGTTTCTAATATGCGCTCTGACGAATATATGTCAACCCTTGCAACGGAGTTGATCGATGACGATGGCCGCCAAACCGCATATTCACGCCTGGTTCGATGCCCCGAGCAACACCGTGACCTATCTGGTGGCGGACCCCGAAACGAAACGGGCCGCCGTGATCGATCCTGTGTTCGACTACGACCACAAGTCCGGCAAGGCTGACGTCACCTCGGTTGAGACCGTGCTGACCAAGGCGGCGGAGGAGGGGTACACAATCGACTGGGTTCTTGAGACCCACGTCCATGCCGACCATCTCTCGGGCGCGCCTTACATCAAGCTGAAGACCGGCGCGAAAGTGGCGATCGGCGAGAATATCCGGGAGGTGCAGCAGATCTTCCGGCCCATCTTCAACGCCATGGATGTTTCGGGCTCCGGTGCCGAGTTCGACCGGCTGGTCAAGGAGGGCGATACAATCGCAATCGGAAACCTCGCCTGCGAGGTCATGGCAACGCCCGGCCACACGCCCGCCTGCGTGTCATTCAAATTCGGGGATGCCGTGTTCGTGGGCGATACGATGTTCATGCCCGACTACGGAACGGCGCGGGCGGATTTCCCCGGCGGCGACGCCCGAACCCTTTATCGCTCCATCCGCCGCCTGCTGTCGCTCCCCCGCGAAACACGCCTTTTCATGTGCCACGACTACCTGCCCAAGGAAGGCCGCACGTCCTTCGCCTGGGAGACGACGGTGGGCGAGGAACTGGACCGCAACATCCACGTGAACGGCACGGTGAGCGAGGAAGATTTCGTGGCCATGCGCACCGCCCGCGACAAAACCCTCTCTGCGCCCGTCCTGCTGCTGCCCTCCATCCAGATCAACATGCGGGCCGGAAAGCTGCCGCCCGCCGACAGCAACGGCATCCATTACATCAAGGTACCTGTGAGCCTGCCGCAGGGTGTGCCTGCCTAGCCTGCATTTGTACCGCCGAACAAAGCCCTCTATGAGTTGGCCGGACTTCTCAATCCGGCGGACCCATGATTCATTCCTCAAATCTGCGCGGCATCATCTACATGGTGCTGGCTGGCCTCAGCTTTGTGAGCTGCGACAGCTTCCTGAAATTGATGCTGGCCGATGTGCCGCCGCTCCAGTCACTGGTCCTGCGCGGCGTGTCCGCCACCGTTTGGTGTTTTGCCCTGCTGGTGGTCATGCGTCAGGTCAAGGACCTGCCGAAGCTGCTGGAATTCTGGACCTTCATGCGCACCGTGGCCGAAGTGGTCGCGGTGTCCGCCTTCATCCTCGGCTTGGCCCGGGTGCCTCTGGCGGACA
>CALMLK010000298.1 GCA_937868035.1 uncultured Alphaproteobacteria bacterium | reverse complement strand
AAGACAAGGCCAAGGAACGAAGATTGAGGGGGCATGATGGACCGCGTTGATGATGCATTGGCCGAGGCTGTGGCCCGGTTTGTTTCGAAGCGGCCGAAGACTGCGGCGATGCATGAGCGGGCCAAGGCGGTGATGCCCGGCGGCAACACGCGGACCGTGCTGTTCTCGCAACCCTTTCCCATCCGCATCGAGAAGGCGGAAGGATCGCGCCTCACCGACATCGACGGGCACGCCTACATCGACTACGTCGGCGAATATTCCGCCGGCATCTACGGGCACTCCCATCCGAAACTGGTGGCGGCGGTGCAGGATGCGCTGACGATGGGCCTCAATATCGGCGCGCAGCATGTGCGCGAGGTCGCCTTCGCGGAAGCCGTGGCGGATCGTTTTGCGCTGGAGCGTTTGCGTTTCACCAATTCGGGCACGGAGGCCAACATGATGGCGCTCGCGGCGGCGCGCGCCTACACGGCGCGTTCCGCCATCATGCCCATGTTCGGTGGCTACCATGGTGGCACGCTCTATTTCACGTCAGGCCCCTCGGCGGTGAATGCGCCGTTCGAGTGCGTGATGGGGCACTACAACAAGGTGGAAGAAACCCGCGCGCTGATCGCCGCGCACGGCGAAAAACTTGCCGCCGTGATCCTTGAGCCCATGCTGGGCGGCGGCGGTTGCATTCCCGCAACGGCGGACTTTCTCTCCATGTTGCGCAGCGAATGCAAGGCGCGCGGCATCGTGCTTATTTTCGACGAGGTGATGACATCGCGGCTTCATCCCGGCGGGCTTGCGGCGAAGACCGGCATCAGGCCGGACCTGGTGACGCTCGGCAAATATATCGGCGGCGGCATGAGCTTCGGCTGCTTCGGCGGGCGGGCGGACATCATGGCGCTGTTCGACCCAACGGGTGCAAAGCCGCTGCCCCATGCCGGCACCTTCAACAACAACACACTGACCATGACGGCAGGGCGCGTGGGCCTGACAGAGGTTTATACCCGCGAAGCCTGCGTCGCCCACAATGCACGTGGCGAAGTGTTGAAGGCGCGGCTCAACGACATGTTCATGCGTTACCAGGCGCCCATGCAGGTGACGGGGGTAGGATCACTGCTCACGCTGCATCCGCTCGGCGGCGCGATCAGCAGCGCCGAGGATGCGGCAAAGGCGGACCTCCGTCTCAAGCGGCTCGCCTATTTCCATCTGCTGGATCATGGAATCTACGTTGCCGAACGGGGATTCATGGCGCTCGCCCTGACGCTGTCGGACGTGAATTTCGATGCGCTTGAAACGGCGCTGGCAGGTTTTGTCGAGCGCTATCGCGGGCTGCTCAACTGATCTTGCGGAGTGCTGCGGCGAGATTTCCGCTGCGGCCCACCTTCACCTCCGGCAGACCGAGCCACTGGGCCATCAGCCGCAGTTCGGGGGCCAGTACGCGGGCGGTTTCGGCGGCGTCGGCATCCTCTTCCCGGTATGCGGCGTTGACGAGAAGGGTGCCGTTGGCGCGATCCGCCTTCATGCAGAGCCGCCCCACCAGCCTGTCGCCGCTCAGGAACGGCAGCACATAGTAGCCGAATTTCCGTTTGTGTTCAGGTGTATAGAGTTCAATCCTGTAGTGAAATCCGAACAGGCGTTCAGCCCGGTCCCGGTTCCAGCACAGGGGATCGAAGGGGGAGAGCAGCGCTGTTCCGCCGGCGGTGCGCGGCACCTTCGCGTCGCGCGCCATGTAGGCCGGGGCCTTCCATCCGGCGACGCTGGTTTCAATCAAGGAGCCGTCGGCGAGGCAATCCGCGAGCGCCGTTTTCGCGTCCGCCACGGGCAGACGGAAATAGTCGCGGAGGTCGATTTCCGTACCGATGCCGAGGGCAACCCCCGCCATGGACATGAGCTGGCGGAAGGCCTCCCGTTCCGGCGGTGTTTCGCGGGCAAGCGTTTCAGCGGGGATCACCCGCTCGGGGATGTCATAGATGCGCTCGAAGCCATCGCGGCGGGCGGCGGTCACGAGGCCGTGGTCGAAGAGGGTCTCCAGCGCCAGCTTGCCCTTGCTCCAGCCCCACCAACCGCCTTCACCCTTGCCGCCCTCGGGGACGTCGCGCACGCGGGTCGGGCCGTTTCTGTCCACGAAGGCGAGGGTCGATTTCAGGAAGTCCGGCTCCTCGCGCGCGAAGCGGTCCATGGACGAATAGATGCCATCGCCGTTGCGGGCGCGGTGCATCCGCCAGCGCATGAGGGGGTGAAGTTCGAGGGGTACGAAGCTCGCTTCGTGGGCCCAGCATTCGAACAACATGCGGCCGCGGGCCTGCAGCGTGCGCCTGTCGAGGAGCGCCCGGTCGTAGTCGCCAAGTCTGGAGTAGAGAGGCAGATAGTGGGAGCGCACCAGTACATTCACGCTGTCGATCTGCAGCAGATGCAGGCGGGCGAGCATGCGCGCGATGGCGCCGGGGCCGGGCTTCAGGCTTCGGTGCTTGCGGTCAAAGCCCTGTGCGGCAAGGGCGATGCGGCGGGCTTCCGGCAGGGAGAGGGCCCGCGGCATGGCGGTCCCGATCAGGCGGCCTTGTCGTGCCAGGCGGCTTCGGCAGGCACAGCGGCAGCCAGCGCCAGGCGCGGGTTGTGCGTGTAGAGCGTGGAGCAATAGGGGCAGATGATCTCGCTCGCCGCGCCCATGTCGAGGAACACATGCGGGTGGTCAAAAGGGGGCAGGGAGCCAATGCACATGAACTCCTTGGCGCCGATCTCGATCGACGCCAGACCCATGCTGTTTTGGAAATGAGGTGTTGCGCCAGACGCCATGTCCGAACTCCGAGGCTTGTTTCGAGAAGCGCGGATAGCATATCTTCGCGCCCATGCAAAAATTCAATTCGGCGGGCGTGGATATCGCCTTCATCGACAGCCACCCCGCCCACGGCAGCGGGGAACCCGTCCTTCTCATTCATGGCTTTGCCTCCAACCATCAGGTCAACTGGGTGGCGACGGGCTGGTCGCGGACGCTGCACGAGGCCGGCTATCGCGTGATCATGCTGGACAACCGGGGCCATGGCCACAGCCAGAAGCTCTATGCACAATCGGACTATTCCTCCCCCATCATGGCCGACGATGCCAAACGCCTCCTCGACCATCTCAAGATCGAGAAGGCGGCGGTGATGGGGTATTCCATGGGCGCGCGCATCTCGGCCTTCCTCACGCTGCATCATCCTGCGCGCGTCTCGCGGGTCGTCTTTGCGGGACTTGCCGAAGGCATGGTGACCGGGGTGCCGGGAGCGGAGGCGATCGCAGAGGGGCTGGAGGCACCGTCGCGCGCCGATGTCACCGATCCGGGTGCCTTGACGTTCCGCATCTTTGCCGAGAACACCAAGAGCGACCTGCGGGCCTTGGCGGCCTGCATCCGGTCCACGCGGGTCAAGATCAAGCCGGAGGCGCTGGGCCAGATCCGCGTTCCCGTGCTGGTGGTGGCGGGC
>CALMLK010000297.1 GCA_937868035.1 uncultured Alphaproteobacteria bacterium | reverse complement strand
GCCAGCCCAATACATATTCGGCCCCCACGATCGCCAGCGCGAAGGACTTGCCCGTGCGGTTGATGGTCGCGACGAACATGAGACCGCCCGGCTTCAGCATGGAGAGGCAGGCCTGGGTATAGGCGGCGGGATCGGCCACGTGCTCGATCACCTCCATGTTGAGGATCACGTCGAAGCGTTCATCCGCCGCTGCAAGGTCCTCGGCGAGGCCCACGCGGTAGTCGATGGACAGGCCCATTTCCTGGGCGTGGACGGAGGCCGTCTTGATGTTCTTCTCGGAGGGGTCCACCCCCACCACGGTGGCGCCGAGGCGGGCCATGGGCTCGCAGAGCAGGCCGCCGCCGCAGCCGATGTCGAGGATGCGGAGGCCCTCGAAGGGGCGGCGCTGCAGCGGGTCACGGCCAAGGCGGGCCGTCACCTGTTCGCGGATGTAGTCAAGCCGGACAGGATTGAAGACGTGGAGCACGCCGAACTTGCCCTTGGGATTCCACCATTCGGCGGCCATGCGGGAAAATTTCTCCACCTCGGCGGGATCGAGGCTGGGAGCGAGGGGGGCGGCGGCACCCGGCGCTGCTCCGGATGCGTCTGTATCGATGGTCATGGCGCGGCTCTCCAAACTTTTCGGGCCCAATTTCCGGCCCTTATATTGCATCGCGGTGCCGCGTCCACTATGAGACGCCCCGACGCGTCTGGGAATTCCCTGATTGGTGCCTGCAAAGGGCCGAAATCGTTCTGATTTCCGGCGGCGTCCTGATTTGAGGGAATTTGGCCCATGGGCCGTTTGGTCATGAAGTTCGGCGGAACGTCGGTTGCGGATATCGAGCGCATCCGCAATGTCGCCCGCCACGTGGAACGGGAAGTCAAGGCCGGCAATCATGTCGCGGTGGTCGTCTCCGCCATGGCCGGCACGACCAACCAGCTTGTGGAGTGGTGCCGCCAGGCCGCCGCCGTCCACGATGCCCGCGAATATGATGCGATCGTCTCCACCGGCGAACAGATCACGGCGGGTCTTCTCGCCATCGTCCTGCAGGACATGGGCATCCCGGCGCGCTCATGGTCCGGCTGGCAAATCCCGATCGAGACTGATGGCGTCCACGGCGCTGCCCGCATGACGGCCATCAACGGCGCAGAAATCGTGAAGCGCATGGAGCAGGGGCAGGTCGCCGTCATCACCGGCTTCCAGGGCATCGGCCCGGACAAGCGCGTCTCGACCCTTGGCCGCGGCGGCTCGGACACCTCTGCCGTTGCAGTGGCGGCGGCGCTGGAAGCGGCTTGCGACATCTACACCGACGTCGATGGCGTCTACACCGCCGACCCCCGCATCGTGACGGGGGCGCAGAAGCTCAACCGCATCTCCTACGAAGAAATGCTGGAGCAGGCCTCGCTCGGTGCCAAGGTCCTGCAAACGCGCTCGGTGGAGCTTGCCATGGTATACAAGGTTCCGCTGCAGGTGCGTTCGTCCTTCGAACCGCCGGACTCGCCGAACCAGAACAAGCCCGACGGCACGGGCCCCGGAACAATCGTTTGCGATGAGGACAAGATCGTGGAACAGCATGTTGTGAGCGGAATCGCCTATTCGCGCGACGAGGCCAAGGTCTCGATCCGCCGCGTCAAGGACCAGCCGGGCGTCTCGGCAGCCATCTTCGGACCGCTGGCGGAAGCCGACATCAGCGTGGACATGATCGTCCAGAACCTGTCGCCGGACGGCGCCTACACCGACATCACCTTCACGCTGGCGCGCAAGGATTTGCGCAAGGCCATCGAAGTGATCAACAGCATGAAGTCCAAGGTCGGCTTCGAGGACGTGGTGCATTCCGCCGACGTCGCCAAGATTTCGGTCGTGGGCATCGGCATGCGCAGTCATGCGGGCGTCGCAGCGCGCATGTTCAAGTCGCTGGCTGACAAGGGCATCAACATCCAGGCCATCACCACCTCGGAAATCAAGGTCTCGGTGCTGATCGACGAAGCCTATACGGAACTCGCCGTGCGGGCCTTGCATCAGGCCTATGGATTGGACAAGAAGTAAGGCATGAATCACGTCCGCCCCCGCATTGCTCCTGTCTGCCCGGTCTTCAAAGCCGCGGCATGGCGCAGCATCGGGCACAGGGCCGGCGTCATGCATTACCGTTACAAGCGCCCCTAAGGACACGTCTCATGGTCAGTGCCACACTCGGCCCGCGTGTCCTCCTCAGACGGCTCCGGGAAGTGATGGCGGAGCCGGAGACAGCGCAGGCCAAACTCGACAAGATCGTCATGATCATCGCCGCCAACATGGTGGCGGAGGTGTGCTCCATCTATGTGATGCGGCCCGGCAACGTGCTGGAACTCTACGCCTCCGAGGGCCTGAAGGCGGAAGCCGTCCACAAATCGAAGCTGAAGACCGGTGAAGGCCTCGTCGGCCTCATCGGCGAGCAGGCCATTGGCCTGAATCTTTCCGACGCCCAGACCCACCCGGCCTTCAAATACCTCCCCGAAACGGGCGAAGAAATCTACCAGTCGTTCCTCGGTGTGCCGGTGATGCGGGGCGGCGCCGTCATCGGCGTGCTGGTGGTGCAGAACCGCACCAAGCGCAATTATTCCGAGGAGGAAGAAGAGGCGCTGCAGACCACAGCCATGGTGCTGGCCGAGGTCATCGCATCCGGCGACCTGCAGGAAGTGGCGCGCGAGACGGCGATCGACGTCGCCCACATGCGCAGTCACAACCTGCGCTTCGACACGCTGGCGGAAGGCATCGCGCTGGGTCAGGTGGTGCTGCACGAGCCCCGCGTCGAAATCGAGAACCTGATCGCCGAAAGCATCCCCAAGGAGCTGAAGCGGCTGGAAGGGGCCGTCGAGCAGCTGCGGGCACAGGTCGATGAACTTCTCGACGGCTCCGACGCCATGCGGGCCACGGATTATTCCGACGTGCTGGAGACGATCCGGATGTTCGCCCACGACAAGGGCTGGGTGAACCGTTTGCGCGATGCGGTGCAGACCGGCCTCACGGCGGAAGCAGCGGTGGAGCGCGTGCAGAACGACAACCGCGCCCGCATGATGCGCATGCAGGACCAGTACCTGCGCGAGCGCATGCACGATCTTGACGACCTGTCGAACCGTCTCCTGCGCATTCTCACGGGCGCCGTTGCCACGGCCTCGCGCACCGACCTGCCGGCCAACGCCATCGTGGTGGCGCGCAACATGGGTCCGGCGGAACTGCTCGACTATGACCGGGGCAAGATCCGCGGCGTCATCCTGGAGGAAGGCGGCAAGACCAGCCACGTCGCCATCGTGGCACGGGCACTCGGCATCCCCGGCATCGGGCTGGCGGAAGGCCTGATTGATCTCATCGATCCCGGCGACGACATCATCGTCGATGGCGGCACGGGCGAAGTCTTCGTGCGCCCGAGCCAGGAGCTGCAACGGGCCTACAGCGAAAAGGTGCGTTTCTATGCGCGCAAGCAGGCGCAGTTCGCGGCGCTGCGTGATCTTCCCGCTGTCACCAAGGACGGCTTCGAGGTTGAGCTCAACATCAATGCGGGATTGATTGTCGACCTGCCGCATCTGCACGATTCGGGTGCTGTGGGCGTTGGCCTCTACCGCACCGAATTGCAGTTCATGATGGCGCAGCGCTTCCCGCGCCTGTCGTCGCAGATGCGCCACTACGCGCAGATTCTCGATCACGCCAAGGGCAAGCCTGTGGTCTTCCGCACGCTCGACATCGGTGCCGACAAGACGCTGCCGTATCTGCGCCAGCCGCGCGAAGAGAACCCGGCGCTGGGATGGCGCTCGATCCGCATGGCACTCGACCGTCCGGCACTGTTGCGGCTGCAACTCCGGGCCATGCTGATGGCTGGTGTCGGCCAGGATCTGCGCATCATGTTCCCGATGATCGCCGACGTGGATGAATTCCGCCAGGCTAAGGCGGCAGTGGACAAGGAAGTGGCGTACCTCACGGGGCGCAAGCATGCGCTGCCGAAGAGCATCAAGATCGGCGTGATGATCGAAATTCCGTCGCTCATCTGGCAGCTCGATCATCTCCTGCCGCTGGTGGACTTCGCCTCCATCGGCTCCAACGATCTCGTGCAGTTCCTCTTTGCCTCCGACCGCGGCAACCCGCGGCTGGCGGGCCGCTATGACCCGCTCTCGCCCGCAGCACTTTCGGCGATGCGCATGATCGTGGAGAAGGGACGCCAGCACGGGAAGAAGGTGACGCTGTGCGGCGAACTGGGTGGGCGTCCGCTGGAGGCCATGGGCCTTGTCGGCATCGGCATGGCGTCCATGAGCATGGTGCCGTCTGGCGTCGGCCCGGTGAAGGCCATGATCCGGTCGCTGGATCAGCAGAAATTGTGGACGTTCATGGAGCCCCTGCTGCGCTCGCCGCTTCACTCGCTGCGCGCCGACCTGCTGGAATTCGCCAACCGCAACGGCGTGAGCATCTAAAAAAGAAAACCCCCCGCAGCCCCCTGCGGGAGGTTCAAAGTGCCTTCCTTTTCACCCGGTCGGGGAAGGCACGCCCCCAAGTTGCTTCAGAGCGGCAACTTGTCTTTCACGTGCTTCCAGATCGTTGCGTTGTCCTGGTGCGTATAGTCGTGAATGATCTCGGCGATGATGTGCTTGTGGGTGTCCTTGTTCAGGGCCTTGCGCAACACACCCATGGCTACCGCGGGTGCCACCAGCATGACCTGGTCACATTCCTTCTTTGCCACACCCGTCTGCACTGTGTCGGCAAGGGTGGAGAGGAACTTGTCTTCTCCCCGCTCTTCGGGTGACGGCTTATGGGCCACGGCGTGATGCACGCCAGCGGCCAATTCGGCGTGATGGTGGGCAAGGCGGGGGTCGTGCTTGTTCACCAGCGGCAATTCGCTCACGCCTTCATCCCGGTGCTTGTTGAGCAGGATGCGGGCATGGCCACCGTCGGCGATCACGATCCAGGTCTTGCGGGTTTCGTCCTTCATATCTGGAATTCTCCATTGTGTCGGGAGGACTGTGGCTTCCGGGAGAAGTTCCCGCATTGATCGATATCAATCGCAAAATTGCACTGGATGGCCCATGCGTTAGGGCATCATTCACCATTCTTGGCCATTCTCCGAACTGGTTATTCAGAGATTAACGCGGCAACTCAAATTGCCGGGGTGACAAGGCCATGGACCATACTTCTTCCGACACGCACCACACACACGCATCTGGCGAAGCTGCGGAGGCCCACATGGCATTGCGCGACAAGCCGGATGGCCTGATGGACCCCGCCGGTGAAGCCGGATGGTACCTGGAACGCGAGCGCATGGCGCGCGGCCTGTCGCTCGATGATGTTGCCGCCTGCACGGGCATTCATCCCTATCACGTGGAAGCCATTGAATATGGCGACATGACCCATATGCCGCCCCGTCTCGAGGCGCTGGAAATGATCGCGGCCTATGCGGATTTCCTCGGCTTTGATCCCGATCCGCTGCTGCACCACTACGCTTCCTTCCTGCCCATGCCGGAAGTGGCGCCGCGCAGGCATCCGGCCAATCCCGGGCCGATGATGAGCGCCAAGATATTGCCCTTCGGCAAGTTCCCCAAAATCCCTTCGCTCGATTTCAAGTCGATCAAGCTGCCGCCGATGCCCAAGGTGCCGGGCGGGCGGAACGGCCTCATCGCCTCGGCGGTGCTGGCGGTGTTGCTGGTTTCGGGCAGCGCCTACATGTTCACCGGTTCTTCCGATGCCCCTGCCCTGCAGGAGATGGCATCGGCGAGCGACCCCATGCCCACCGCCACGACCGGTCCCGATGCAGCCGATGTGAAGGTTTCGGAATCGGCAATCCCCACGGATGCGACGGCGGACGCGGCACCCGCCGTTGACACGCCCATGCCGGGCCAGGGTGAAACCGAAGCCGACCAGGCTGCACTGCCCGATGGCGAAGGCACCGGCGATCTCGGCGCCTTCATTGCCGAACAGGTCGGCGATGCCGATCCGGCCACGGTCGCCACCACCAGCAAGCCTGCCGACATCGCCCCTGTGACAACGGGGCAGGGCAAGGTTTTCGGCAGCCAGGATGCGGACGTCCATGTGGTGCTGACGGCGACCAAGGCGATCTGGCTCCTGATCGAGGATGGACAGGGCAATCGCGTTGCCACGCAGATGCTCAATCCCGGAGACACCTATCGCGTGCCCAACCGTGACGGCCTCGTGGCCATTGCCCAAGACGGCGGCGCACTCGTGTTCTCCATCGATGGCGTGGAAAAGGGCGTGCTCGGCCAGCCCGGTTCGCTTCTCGCGGCGGAGCCGCTTGATCCCAAGGCGCTCGCCGCCAAGGGCTGAGGCATTCTTTCGTGCGGGCCCTGGTGCAACGTGTCTCCGAGGCCCGCGTGACCGTTGATGGCCGGATCACGGGTGAGATCGGGCGCGGCTTTCTCGTACTCGTTTGCGCCATGCAAGGTGATCGCGCCGAAGATGCGCGGTGGCTGGCGCGGAAGATCGCGGCCTGCCGCATATTTCGCGATGACGCCGGAAAGATGAACCTTGCCCTGCCGGCCGTCGACGGCGCTGTCCTCGCGGTCAGCCAGTTCACGCTTGCCGCCAACGGCTGTGAAAGCGGCAACCGCCCCGGCTTTTCCGCCGCGGCACCCGCCGCGGAGGGCGAACAACTCTACGACATCTTCTGCCAGGACCTTGCTGCCGCGGGACTTGCCGTGGCGCGGGGCGTCTTCGGCGCCGACATGAAGGTCCAACTGGTCAACGACGGGCCGGTGACGATCTGGTTTGATACCGCCCACAGATGATTGTAGAGAGCGGCCCACATGGCTGCCCTCCCTTCGGAAAAACTTGATCGCATCATTGAACGCTTCGCGGCCGTGGAACACGGCCTGTCGAGTGGAGCCACGGGCGAAGCTTTCGTCAAGCTCTCCAAGGACTATGCCGAACTGGAGCCCGCCGCCAAGGCGGCGCAGGAATTGCGCAGTGCCTACGGCGAGATGAAGGGGCTCGATGAAATGATCGCCGCCGGCGGCGAACTCGCTGTCATGGCCGGTGTCGAGCGTCCGGTGCTGGCGGAGAAGATTTCCGCTCTCGAACACCACATGCGGCTTCTCCTGCTGCCCAGGGACGCGGCCGACGAGCGCAACGTCATTCTCGAAGTGCGGGCGGGAACCGGCGGCGATGAGGCGGCGATCTTTGCCGGAGACCTGTTCCGCATGTACCAGCGCTATGCCGCCGCGCAGAACTGGCGCGTCGAAGTGATTTCCGCCAGTGATGGCGAGCACGGTGGCTACAAGGAAGTGATCGCCAACATCTATGGCGCGGGCGCCTATGCCAAGCTGAAGTTCGAATCCGGCGTGCACCGGGTGCAGCGCGTGCCGAACACCGAGACACAGGGGCGCATCCACACCTCCGCCGCGACGGTGGCAGTGCTTCCGGAAGCGGAAGAGGTGGACATCAAGATCGAGGACAAGGATTTGCGGATCGACGTGTACCGGTCCTCAGGCCCGGGCGGACAATCCGTCAACACCACCGACAGCGCGGTGCGCGTCACCCACATTCCGACCGGCCTTGCGGTTGCCCAGCAGACCGAGAAGTCGCAGCTCAAGAACAAGAACATGGCGATGAAGCTGTTGCGGGCGCGCCTCTATGAAATCGAGCGGGAGCGCATCGATTCCGAGCGCAGCGCCACGCGCAAGGGGCAGGTGGGATCGGGCGACAGGTCGGAACGCATCCGCACCTATAATTTTCCGCAGGGACGGCTGACCGATCATCGCATCAACCTCACGCTCTACAAATTGCCGGAGATCATGGAAGGGCCGGCGCTGGAGGACGTGATCTCCGCGCTCATCTCGCATCATCAGGCAGAACTGCTGGCGGCCGAGGATGCCCGGGGCTGAAACCGTGGCCATGGCGCTGGCGCGCGGCCGGGCGCTGCTCGTTGCCGCCGACAGTCCCGATTCCGGGCTCGATGCGCGGCTCCTGTTGCAGGCGATCATGGACCTCGACCATGCGGGCGTGATCAGCGCAGACCGGCAGGTGTTGACGCCGGAGCAGGTGCGGCGTTTCGATCAATATCTGGCAAGGCGTCTGGCCCATGAACCCGTTTCGAAAATCCTGGGGCAGCGCGATTTCTATGGCCGCAGTTTCAAGGTGACGGCGGATGTTCTCGACCCGCGGGCCGATACGGAGACGCTGATCGACCTCGCATTGGCGCAAGGCCCCGGCTCTGGTGGCCGCGTGCTTGATCTGGGCAGTGGAAGCGGTGCCATCATCTGCACGCTGCTGGCGGAATGGCCTGATGTGACCGGCCTCGCAATTGACCTCTCTGCGGCGGCGCTGGCCGTGACGGCGGAGAATGCGGAACGCCTTGGTGTGAATGCGCGGATCACCTTGGTGCAAGGCGACTGGTTTTTCGGCGTGACGGGCCGCTTCGACCTCATCGTGTCCAATCCGCCCTACATTCCTGCGGGCGAGATCGCCGCGCTGGAACCGGATGTGCGGGAGCATGACCCGCACCTCGCCTTGGCGGGCGGCGCGGATGGTTTGTCCTGCTACCGGGCCATTGCGGCTGGCGCGGGCGCACACCTCGCTGCCGGAGGCCGGGTCATCGTCGAAATCGGGGCGGGCCAGCAGACGGATGTGGCCGCCATCTTTGCGGCAGCAGGCCTTGTCCTGACGGCAGAGCGGCTGGATCTGGGTGGGCATGTGCGGGCGCTGCAATTCGCGGCGCGCTCCTGAAGCGGGGGGAGACCGGAGGCCGGCTTCTCAAAATCCCTTGGAATCGGAGAAGGTTTCCGCTATCTAAGCCTTGTATCCCCTGCCTTTTGAGACTGTTCAGCCGAAAGAGCCGGGTTTTGCTTCCGAAAACCAGCGAAATCCGTATCCCAGCGTACAGACCAGGCGATGAATGTGCCCGATGAGGTCACGTACGGCGGCGGCGGGGGTCTGCAAGCAGGACAACATGATTGCCCAGTCATTGTGACCACTGACTCGCATCCAGCCAAACCGGACGTTGCACGCGTGCGCGCCGGTTGAGGATTGCGTGTGGCATTAGGAACCCCCGATGAGACCCGGACAGAACAATTTCAAGAATCGTAACCGCAACCGCAATCGCAACCGGCATAGTGGCGGTGGTGGCGGCAGCGGCGGTGGCAATCCGGGCAACAGGGTGCTCGATTCCAACGGACCCGACGTGAAGCTGCGCGGCACCGCCCAGACCATTGCCGAGAAATACATGCAGCTGGCACGTGATGCTGCTTCCTCCGGCGACCGCGTGATGGCCGAGAGCTATTATCAGCATGCCGACCACTATTACCGCGTTTGGCTTGCCGCACAGCCTGCGGGCCAGCCCATCCAGTTTCCGCGCCGCCTTGACGAGGACGTGGAAGACCTGGAGCCGGCGGAGGCCGATGACGATGCGGCCGAGGCCGTGGCTGAAGGTACAGACGGCGGCGAGACCGCCCCTGCCGAAGGTGCCGCAGCCGAAGGCGAAGCTGCAGCGGGCGAAGATTCCGGCCAAGGCCAGGCCCGCCCCTTCCGCAGCCGCGACAACCGCGAAGGCGGCCGCGACCAGGGAAACCGTGACCAGCAGGGCGGGCGCTTCCGCAATCGCTGGCCGCGCCGTGGCGACCGTAACGCCGAACCGCGGGAAGGCGCCGCTCCGGCAGACGCCGCCAGTGATGAAGGCGAACGCGCCGAGCGTCCGGAACGTTCTGAACGCCCGGAGCGGAATGAACGGCCCGAACGCGCCGAGCGCGCACCGCGCCGTGACCGCAATGCCGATGCCGCTCCTGCCGCCGAGAGCGGCGGTGACTGGGAGGCTCCGTCCTTCCTCAAGCGGCCCGTGCCGGCGGTCAGCAATGGCGGCGATGCGGAAACCCCTGATGCCAGCCCGCCCGAGCGCCGCCCGCGGGCGCGCCGTCCCCGCTATGGGGAAGAGGGCGTGACACCCAACGAGCCCGTGACCGGCGACGAGTGAGATCAGCGCGTGCCGCACATCATGCGGTACGGCGCTTCGTCATTTCATCGGTCCGTAGGCAAGCCGGTAGGTGAGGGCCACACCGCCCGCACCGCCGATGATGTTGCCTATGGTGACGGGCACGAGATTGCCGAGATAGCCCGATAGCGAGACATCCGCGCCCGCAGCCCAGCCTGCGGCGATCAGATACATGTTGGCAATCGAATGCTCGTAACCGAGCAGCACGAAGCCCGCGATCGGCAGCAGAATGGCCAGTATCTTGTCGGCGGCGCTGCGCGCGGCCACGGTCAGCCATACGGCGAGGCAGACCATCATGTTGCAGAGGATGCCGCGCACGAGAGCTTCGGGGAAGCTGATCGAGATTTTTGCCAGTGCAATCTTGCGCGCGGTTTCACCCGGCGGGCCGCTGAACAATCCCGACGCCTTCATCAAGGCGACGATGATGAGCGCGCCCACGAGATTTCCGGCAAAGGCAAAGGCCCAGTTGCGCAGGAGGGCCGTGGTGCTGACCTTGCGATCAACCCAGGCCATGACGATGAGGGCGTTGCCGGTGAACAACTCCGCACCAGCCACCACGACCAGCACGAGGCCGAGTGAGAACACCAGCCCGCCGAGGAAGCGGGTGGGGCCGTAGGCGAGGTCTGTGCCCGTCACCACCGCCGTGAAGGCGGCGGCACCGAGGGCAATGAAGATTCCCGCCATGACCGAGAGAACCGCCAACGGCAGGGCATGAAGGGCGGCCTTGGTGGCACCGGCGTCCTCAATCCGCTTGGCCACCTCCGCCGGCTTGAAGGCATCGATGCCGGTGGGATCGCGGCGCGGGTCCGGCTGCTGCAGGTCGAGGGGCATGGGCGTCTCCAGGGAATGGGCCTCTCCATCCTAGCGCAATCGGCTGCCATGTCCCCATGACCGGGATCAAACTGCGCCCCGCCGCCGCAGGGGGAGTTGTGCCCGCAAAACGCCTCCCCATATGAGCGTCAAGTTCAGCCGTTGACGGCGTTCCTGGGGGTGCTTTCGAGGCTCCGGGGGAACGTGCCGAGGAGGAGAGTACGTATGGATTTTTCGAAATACACCGAGCGTTCGCAAGGGTTCATCCAGTCCGCACAAGGGCTGGCCCTGCGTGAAGGCCACCAGCGGTTCACGCCGGAACACCTTCTGAAGGTGCTGCTGGATGATGAAGAAGGCCTCGCCGCCGGATTGATCCGCGCTGCGGGTGGCGATCCGCGCCTGGCGCTCCGTGAAACGGAAGCGGCCATCGCCCGCCAGCCCAAGGTCTCGGGCGGGGGTGCGGGGCAAGTCTATCTCGCCCCTGAAATGGCACGCGTCTTTGATGCCGCGCAGAAGCTTGCCACGAAGGCGGGCGATTCCTTTGTGACGGCGGAGCGCCTGTTGCAGGCGCTGGCGCTGGAGCAGAGCGATGCCGCAAAGGCGCTGAAGGCCGCCAATGTGTCGGCGCAGGGCCTCAACACCGCCATCAACGATATTCGCAAAGGCCGGACCGCCGACACGGCGTCGGCCGAGCAGGGCTATGACGCGTTGAAGAAATACGCGCGTGACCTCACCGAGGCGGCGCAATCGGGCAAGCTCGATCCGGTGATCGGGCGCGACGAGGAAATCCGCCGCACCATCCAGGTGCTGTCGCGGCGCACCAAGAACAATCCCGTGCTGATCGGTGAACCCGGCGTCGGCAAGACGGCGATTGCCGAAGGGCTGGCACTGCGCATCATCAAGGGTGACGTGCCGGAAAGCCTGAAGGAGAAGAAGCTGATGGCGCTCGACATGGGCGCACTCATTGCCGGTGCCAAGTATCGCGGTGAATTCGAGGAACGGCTGAAGGCGGTTCTGTCGGAGGTCACGTCCTCCAACGGCGGCATCATCCTGTTCATTGATGAAATGCACACGCTGGTGGGCGCAGGCAAGTCGGAAGGGGCGATGGATGCCTCCAACCTCCTGAAGCCAGCCCTGGCGCGCGGCGAATTGCATTGCGTCGGCGCCACCACGCTCGATGAATATCGCAAGCATGTGGAGAAGGATGCTGCCCTGGCGCGGCGTTTCCAGCCGGTCTTCGTGAGCGAACCCACGGTGGAGGATACGATCTCCATCCTGCGTGGCATCAAGGAGAAGTATGAACTGCATCATGGCGTGCGCATCACCGATGCGGCGATCGTGGCATCGGCGACGCTCTCCAACCGCTACATCACCGACCGCTTCCTGCCGGACAAGGCCATCGACCTGATGGACGAGGCGGCCTCGCGGCTGCGCATGCAGGTCGATTCGAAGCCGGAGGAACTGGACGAATACGACCGCCGAATCATGCAGCTGCAGATCGAGCGCGAGGCGCTGAAGAAGGAAGATGATTTGGCCTCGAAGGACCGTCTCGGCAAGCTCGAGAAAGAGCTTGCCGGCCTGGAAGAGAAGTCCGCCGCCCTGACACGCAAGTGGCAGGAGGAGAAGGACCGTCTTGCGGCGTCGTCCAAGCTGAAGGACGAACTTGACCAGGCCCGCACGCAGTTGGAGCAGGCGCAGCGCAAGGGTGATTTCGCCCGCGCGGGTGAGCTTGCCTATTCGCGCATTCCCGAACTGGAAAAGAAGCTGAAAGCCTCCGAGGAAGGGTCTGGCCACAAGCTGATGGAAGAGGCTGTCACGGACACGCACATCGCCCAGGTGATTTCACGCTGGACCGGCATTCCCGTGGACAAGATGCTGGAAGGCGAACGCGAGAAGCTGCTGCAGATGGAGCAGGCGCTGGCAAAGCGCGTGGTCGGGCAATCCGATGCGGTGGCCGCGGTTGCAACGGCGGTGCGGCGCGCCCGGGCGGGATTGCAGGATCCCAACCGGCCCATCGGCTCCTTCATGTTCCTTGGCCCCACGGGCGTGGGCAAGACGGAGCTGACCAAGGCGCTGGCGTCGTTCCTGTTCGATGACGAACACGCCATGGTGCGGATCGACATGTCGGAATACATGGAGAAACACGCGGTTTCGCGGCTGATTGGCGCGCCTCCCGGCTATGTCGGATACGACGAGGGCGGGGCCCTCACCGAAGCAGTGCGGCGGCGGCCTTATCAGGTCGTGCTGTTCGACGAAATCGAGAAGGCGCATCCGGATGTGTTCAACGTGCTGCTGCAGGTGCTCGATGACGGCCGCCTGACCGATGGCCAGGGCCGCACGGTGGACTTCAAGAACACGTTGATCATCATGACCTCGAACCTCGGCTCTGAACACCTTGTCCGGCTCGGCGAGGAACAGGACGTGGATGAGGTGCGCGACGACGTGATGGAGGTCGTGAAGCGGGCCTTCCGTCCGGAATTCCTCAACCGCGTGGACGAGATCATCCTGTTCCACCGGCTGAAGCGGCAGCACATGGGTGCGATCGTCGACATCCAGATGGTGCGGCTGCAGAAGCTGCTGAGCGACCGGAAGATCGATCTCAAGCTCTCCGACGAGGCGCGGACGTGGCTCTCCGACAAGGGCTACGACCCGGCCTATGGCGCGCGCCCGCTGAAGCGCGTGATCCAGAAGGCGGTTCAGGACCCGCTGGCGGAGGCCATTCTCGCCGGCCGCGTGAAGGATGGCGAGACGGTGGACGTGACGGTGCTCAACGGCAAGATTGCCATCAACGGCATGGTGGATGGCGAAACGCCCGCCCCCAGCAACGTGGTGACGCTGCACTGAGCTTCGCCTAACCTGGCGGCATGACGCCAGCCCGCTACAACGCCTTTTGCGCCGCCCTGCCGCACACGTTTCACGTGGTGCAGTGGGGCGGCGCTCTTGTCTGGAAGGTGGGGGGCGCGAAGGGCAAGGTCTTTGCCATTGCGTGGGATGAAGGTGCAAAGGGCCTGCACGTGACCTTCAAATGTTCACAGATGAGCTTTGACCTTCTGAAGGAACAGCCGGGCCTGCGGCCTGCACCCTATCTCGCGTCACGGGGCATGCTGTGGCTGCAGCGCACTGATGCCCGCAGCATGGATGATGCGGCGCTGTGTGACTACATCCGGGAAAGCCACAGGCTGGCGGCGCAGAACCTGACAAAAACGATTCGCACGCGCCTCGCGCTCTAGCGTGGAGACCCTGCGTGCGCTTTCGGTTGGGTGCGCGGCGCGTTACTGGCCTGCCTGGGCGACCTGCGAGGACGACGGAGCGGACTGCATCATGGCGAGCACACGTTGCTTCGTCGAACGGAAGCTCTGCAAATCCTTGCCGGCCAGCTGACGGCCACCGGTGGCCTTGATCGCGGTCGGGTTCACAGGACGGTCATTGACGCGGACTTCATAGTGCAGATGCGGGCCCGTGGAGCGGCCTGTGGTGCCGACATAGCCGATCACCTGACCTTGGTTCACACGCGCGCCCGAACGGACGCCGGCGGCGAGACGGGACATGTGGGCATAGAGGGTCTTGTACTTGGCGCCGTGCTTGAGGACGACGGCGATGCCATAGGTGCCATGGCGGCCCGCGAGATCAACGATGCCCGAGCCTGCGGCACGAATCGGCGTTCCCGTCGGCGCACCGAAGTCGACGCCAGTGTGCATCTTCGAATAGCGCAGCAAGGGATGGCGGCGCATGCCGAAGCCCGACGTCAGGCGCGCGCCCGAGACCGGCGTCTTCAACAGGGCACGCGAGGCGCTGCGGCCGTTCTCGTCGAAGTAATCGGTGTGGCCGTCGGAGGTGGTGAAACGGAAATAGGTCTGCGTCTTGCCGTCGAAATTCAGCTTGGCGTAGTGCAGCACCTTGCGCTTGCTGGAAGAGCCTGTGAGCGGCTTGCCGAACAGCATTTCGTAGGAATCAGACGGTTCCAGCTGGTGCTGGAAATCGACGTCGTAGGAGAAGATGCGGGTGAATTCCGAGACGATGTAGTCCGGCACCGCATTGTCCTTGGCGGTGGCATAGAGGCTCGCACCGATGCGGTTGCGGGCCACAAAATTGGGGATCTCGGCATATTGCGAGGTGCTGCCGTCGTCCTTGCCGTCGATGCGGGCATCGAAGCGTCCGTCTTCGTCGGCTTCGACGACAATGGTTTCCTTCGGGCCCGGCTTGAAGGAGAGTTCCACCGGGAAGATCACTTCGCGGCCATAGAAGTCATACTGGCGGTCGAGTGTGACTTCGAATTCGGTGCCGGCCTTGATCATGCGGATGGGCAGGATCGGCTCGATCGATTTCACCAGCGCCTGGGCGGCGGCCTTGGAGACGCCGCGCTCGGTCAGCTCCTCCATGATCTGACGGCCCTTGGCGAGGACGAACTTTTCGTCCACCGGTTCGGGCGGTGGTGACTTCGTAATGGTGGTGATGTTTTCGTTTTCGTTTTCGACAGCCTCGATTTCAGCGTCGAGAACGGCCGTTTCCTGCTCGCCATAGGGCAGTTCGGCCTCGGAAATTTCGGGATAGGACCAGTTGCCCTGCAATTCACGCTCGGGCAGGACCTCTGTTGCGGGCCCGGTGGAGGCGGTCTGGAGATTGGTGTTGCGAAGCGCCTTGGCCGATTGTCCGTCCACGGATGAAATCGCCGCGTTGGCGCCCATGGGAACGGCGTTCTGGCCAAAAATGCCAAGGGTCACGCCACCGATGAGCAGGGTGGCGGCGATGCCGGCGATGCAGGTGGTGAGAAGCCAGCGGTGGTGATGAGAGTCTTCGAGGAACGATGTTTCGAGATCAATGGCCTCGAAATCCTGATCAATGGGGACAAGGCTGGCGCGGGGAGCCCTGGGGCGCGGTGTGCGGACGTCCTTTTCGCCTTGCTCTCTCAACTCAACTTGCTCCCGCCTTGAGAACCCGGTGCCGCGACCGGGCGAAATTCCTGTATTCAAGCAAAAGGCCGACAAACCCCACCAACCGCAGTCTGGTTGTGGTTGATGGTCGATCGCCCCGTTGCGGTGCAGAATGCCCGCCGGGGGGTTAGCCTGTCAACCGTTTCGGCCAAACCGCCCCTTCAGCAGCTGGCCGTGGAGCAGAAGGTTGCCCCCTCCCAGTCCAAACACCAGTGTGGAGCCTCGCGGTTGCTATTCCGTTAACCATAACGGGACGAATCCAGGATGCTTTTCGGCGGGACAGAAGAATCCGGCCCTTCAAACTGTGCATGTGCAGCATGGATTTTTGACCAACCAGCCAGAAAATTGCCCGCGAACGCCCTCGGTGGCCTCCGAGTTCCATTGGCAGCAGCATAAATACACGATTAAACTCAGTGAGTTACAAGATTTTTGAAAAAAGTTGCAAAGGGCGCTTGACACTTCGATGGGGCCGAACATATAAGCACCATCACTGAGGGACACCGGCGCTCCGGCGACGATGCCTCCGTACGAAATCTAGAAGCGAACGGCTAAACCAGCCGGCCTCCTCCAAAAGAGGAAACCGGGGTAAGGGTTTGTCTGTCGCTCACAACGCCCGAAAGGGTGTGATGCTCCGCAAGGAGCCGGGATGCAAGTCCCCCGCTGATTGACATCGTTGTTGAAAGAAAGAGAAACGCAGACGGCGTGTGTCCTTGCGGTTTCCGGGTGACCGGAAACGAAGAAACAAACGTCTAAAGCGTTTCAAATATAGAGATAGTACAAGCTTCGATGGAAACATCGAAAACATTATCTCGTCAATTTTTTGAAAGCTAAAGACCAGTAGATGGCAGCAGTGCCATCTCATCCAGTTTCAAACTTGAGAGTTTGATCCTGGCTCAGAACGAACGCTGGCGGCAGGCTTAACACATGCAAGTCGAACGGGTGTAGCAATACATCAGTGGCAGACGGGTGAGTAACACGTGGGAACCTTCCTAGAGGTACGGAACAACGCAGGGAAACTTGCGCTAATACCGTATACGCTCTTGCGAGGAAAGATTTATCGCCTTTAGACGGGCCCGCGTCGGATTAGCTAGTTGGTAAGGTAACGGCTTACCAAGGCGACGATCGGTAGCTGATCTGAGAGGATGATCAGCCACACTGGGACTGAGACACGGCCCAGACTCCTACGGGAGGCAGCAGTGGGGAATCTTGGACAATGGG
>CALMLK010000296.1 GCA_937868035.1 uncultured Alphaproteobacteria bacterium | reverse complement strand
CAACATTAAGCCCGGCATGAAGGTGCTGGACATCGGATCCGGCTGGGGCGGCCTTGGCCTCTACCTTGCGGAGGTCTGCGGGGCGGAGGTGACGGGCGTCACCTTGTCGGAAGAACAGCACAAACTCTCCACCGAACGTGCCAGCCAGCGCGGCATCGCCGACCGCGTGCAATTCCTGCTCAAGGACTACCGCCATCTCGAAGAGAAATATGACCGCATTGTCTCCGTCGGCATGTTCGAACATGTCGGCATCGGGCACTATCCGGAATTCTTCGCCAAGGCGGCGACACTGCTGAAGCCCGATGGCGTCGCCGTGCTGCATTCGATCAACCGTTCCGATGGACCCGGCGTCACCAGCGCCTGGATCAACCGCTACATCTTTCCTGGCGGATATATTCCCGCCCTCTCGGAGGTGATCCCGCATCTGGAACAGCAGGGGCTCTACGTCACCGACATCGAAATCCTGCGCCTGCATTATGCCGAAACCCTCCGCCACTGGGCCCGCCGCTTCGCCGACAACCGCGAGCGCGCCAAGGCTCTGTACGATGAACGCTTCTGCCGCATGTGGGAGTTCTATCTCGCCGGTTCCGAATGCGCCTTCCGCTTTGGCGGCATGAACAACTTCCAGATCCAGTTCGGCCTGAACCAGCACATCCTGCCCATGACGCGGGACTACATCCAGGGTGAGGAAGACCGCCTGCGCAAGATCGAGCGCAAGACGCCGCGGCTGCGCAAGGTAGGCTGAGTTATTTCAGGCCCTTGCGGCGGAGAAGCTTCGGCAACAGCAATATTCCCGCGAGGAAGGGATGGCGGCGTTGCCATGGCGTGACAGTGATCTTCACGCCCGCGTGGCGCTCGATTTTCCATGCGGCATAATCAGCGCCGCCCTGAAACGTGAACGCCGCTTTTGCAAGACGCGCCACCGACCACAGCTTGCCGAGAACCCGCTTGGCGCGCCACGACGAGACCAGCGGCGCATTGCCCGCGAGCAGGCGCCCAAGGTCGGCGTAGTATTCCGCATCGGCGGCCACGATCAGCGCTGCGCGCGATCGGTCTTCGGGGCGCAACTCTGTGCGGTAGGTATTTTCAAACAATCCCTGCCACGGCTGCTGCGGCGACAGATTAAGGCCGTGCCGGTACGCCGTACGCACCGCTGTCGAGAGTGACTCAATCACATCGCCCCGCGCCAGCTCGGATGTCGTCCAGACGATGCGGCTCGGTTGTGCAAATCGCGCCCAGATGTACGGATTCCGCGTGTCTGCCGACGCAAGCCTCGCAAAACGTGCTGCCGTGATGACTGCATATTTGCTGCGCAACGTGACACCGTCAAAATCGCGCTCGGCGTAATGGACGTTGGGAGGAATGCGATCACCCAGAAAACGGATCAGCGCGTTGCCCGTGAGATGTGCAGGCTCGTCCACCAGCACGTAGTAATCGATCAGCGTCTCGGCAGGCGAGGAATCCCGCAGCGCCGATCCATAGGCCAGCACCGCAACTGCACCCGGGTGGGATTGCGCAAGTGCTGTTGCGAACGCAACAATCTGCCCATGCACCGGGCGCTGCGTGATCGTGCCGAGATAGTCCGAGAGGTCGTCCATCAGCGGATGATGTAGGTGAATTCAGGACCGCTCTCAATGCGCAACGGCTCATGCGATGGTCCGAAGAAGAATTCTCCGTCGATCACATATTCCGCCGGTGTGTCGATGCTGCAGGCGTGAACGGCGCGGCTGACGGCACCAGGAAGTGGACGGCGGTTTTCTCCGCCCATGATGGCGGAGAGAAACCATCGGGGAATGCTTGGCACCGGATAAGGGAATACTGTCAGGCGGATCGGACCCGTCTTGCCACCCCAGAACGGCCGTGTGCCGAGAATGAGTTTGTCGAGCGTCGTCGCCAGCACCAGCAGATGCGTCCCGGTTGCCAGCGTCACGTCGCCAGCCTTTACCGTCAGCGGGAAGGGACGGTCGAACCGGCTTTCGTCATGCGGGTTGGAAGCGCTGAACAGGCTCTTGCCCACAGCTCCTGCCAGCGCCGTGAAGGTGGCGAGATTGCCTTTCACGCCCTTGTCGTTCAGCGAG
>CALMLK010000295.1 GCA_937868035.1 uncultured Alphaproteobacteria bacterium | reverse complement strand
TGTTGCGGCGAGCAACACCGCAGCCCCCACCATCAGACGCGCCGCCGCAATCCAGTCGGGTGAGACGTGCTGGAGCGCCACCTTGCTCATGGCGAAGGAGGTTCCCCAGCAGACGACGAGAATCGCGAAGAGGAACCAGTCAAATGCGGTGACGCGATAGGCCATGAGATGCTTCGGTGCCGTTAACCTTAACCGGCGCTCAACAATTTGCGCAGGATTCGAACGAAATACTGTGGCCCAGATACCACAAATCGTGGGTGTCACATTGGTGCCTTTTTTCGGCCCGTGTGACGCCGTTGTCGGACGCCATCTTGCATCCATCGAACGATCCAAAGGATGAGGTAATTGCAATGAAGATGTTCAAGATTTTGATGCTCGCCGGCGTGGTTCTTGCCCCGGTTGCGGTGTCCGCACAGGCCGCCGACCTCGATCCGCCGCCGGCCGCTGATCCGGCGATGATGGGTGTGTACCTCCGCGCTGATGCGGGCTGGTCGTTCCTTGAGTGGGGTGGCGGTGCCGATGATGATGCATTCGTTGCGGGTGGTGGCATCGGCTATCGTTTCTCCGACAACGTGCGCGCTGATGTGACGGCGGACTGGAGCGGCGACTACAAGGTTGCTCCGGGTGCGGAACTCTCCACCACGACGGTTCTCGGCAACGTCTACTATGACTTCGCCAATGACTCCATGTTCACGCCTTACGTCGGCGTGGGTGCGGGCTACGGCTGGGCCAATGGCTCGGGTGGCGCGGTGGATGACAGCGGCCTCGCGCTCGGCGCGGCTGCCGGTGTGTCCGTCGACCTCACCAACAACCTGGCCATCGACGCCGGCTATCGTTTCCGCGACATCATGATCTCGGGCAGCGATACCAAGGAGCACCAGGCCACGGTCGGCTTGCGCTTCAGCTTCTGATCCAACTCGCTTCCTGGGCCCGCAATCGCGCGCGGCCCGGACCAGGACGCGCCCAGCCAAAAGCGGGGCGCGTTTTGCTTTTGCGATGGTGACTTGACTTTTGAAGGCACCGGCCTACTCTTGCCGGACATATTTCCCCGTGTGCGGGAGAGATCGCGGCCCTTCGGGGTTGTGGCGCCGAAGGAGCAACCGCCCCGGAAACTCTCAGGCAGAAGGACCGCACGTGGGTGTAAAGACTCTGGAGAGCAGAGGTTGCCTGATGAGGGCGCCGCTCACCGAAGGAGAAAGCTTCCCCGTGTCGGAGTGACGGGGCGGTGAAAACTCTCAGGTTCCTGACAGAGGGGGCACGTCTGACACATTGATGGGTCAGGCGGGCAACCCATGTTCTGGAGACACTGATGAGCGAAACAACCCTGCGCACACCCTTGTATGACGCGCATGTGGGCCTCAAGGCCCGCATGGTGCCCTTCGCCGGCTACGACATGCCGGTGCAATATCCCACCGGAATCCTGACCGAACACACCTGGACCCGCGAACATGCGGGTCTTTTCGATGTGTCGCACATGGGGCAGTGCTTCATCGTGGCGGAGAGCTTCGAGCGCGCCGCCGAAGCCATGGAAGCGCTGGTGCCGGCGGACATTCGCGGCCTTGCACCGTTGCAGCAGCGCTATTCGCAACTGCTGGCCGATGATGGCGGCATTCTCGACGACCTGATGATTTCCCGGTCGGCCTATCCGGGCCGGCTCTATGTGGTCGTCAATGCGGGGCGGAAGGAACAGGACTACGCCCACATTGCCGCCAAGCTCCCCAAGGACGTGAAGCTGGAACGGCTGGACGGCGAGGCGCTCATTGCCTTGCAGGGGCCGGAAGCGGAGGCCGTGCTGGCGGCGCTGAACCCCGAGGTTCGCAATATCGGCTTCATGTATTTCAAGCTGCTCGATCTGGCGGGCTGCAAGGACGTGCATGTGTCGCGTTCCGGCTATACGGGCGAGGACGGTTTCGAATTGTCCCTCTCCGCTGCCGATGCGGTCAAGCTGTGGAACGTGTTGCTCAAGGATGAGCGGGTGAAGCCCATCGGCCTTGGCGCGCGCGATTCGCTTCGCCTGGAGGGCGGGCTTTGCCTTTATGGCCATGACATCGACGAGACGACTTCGCCCATCGAGGCGGGCCTCACCTGGTCAATTTCGAAGCCGCGGCGCGAGCAGGGCGGATTTCCCGGGCACACCCGCATCAAGAACGAACTGTCCAACGGCGGCCTGAAGCGCATGCGCGTGGGCATCAAGCCGGAAGGCCGCCTGCCTGCGCGTGAAGGCAGCATCATCCAGAATGCCGCGGGCCGCGAGATCGGCAAGGTGACGTCGGGCGGCTTCGGCCCCACCGTCAACGGGCCTATCGCCATGGGTTATGTCGACATTGCCCATGCCGCGCCGGGCACGCCGCTGTTCCTGCTTGTCCGCGACAAGGCCATTCCGGCCAGCGTCGTCAAGCTTCCCTTTGTTCCCAACCGTTTCAAGCGCTGAGGAGATAACCATGAGCGTCAAGTTTACCGAAGAACATGAATGGATCACCGTCGAAGGTGGCGTCGCCACTGTCGGCATCACCACGCACGCGGCTGAACAGCTGGGCGACGTGGTGTTCGTCGACCTGCCCGCGATCGGCAAGAAGGTCGAGAAGGGCAAGGAAGCCGCAGTGGTTGAAAGCGTGAAGGCGGCGAGCGAAGTCTACGCGCCGATCGATGGCGAAATCGTCGCCGTGAACACGGCCATTGCCGATGAGCCTTCGCTGGTGAACAGCGACGCGGAAGGCGGTGCCTGGTTCATGAAGATCAAGATCGCCAATCCGTCGCAGCTTGACAGCATGATGGACCGCGCGGCCTACGACAAATTCGTGGGCAAGTGAGGTCATCCATGTCCACGCGTCTCGCGCTCAAGGACCTTGAACCCGGCGCCAATTTCATTGCGCGCCACATCGGGCCGGATGCGGCCGAAACCGCCGCCATGCTGAAGACCGTCGGTGCCAAGTCGGTGGAAGATTTCATCGACAAGGTGGTGCCGAAGCGAATCCGCGCCAAGCGTCCGCTCGATCTGAAGAAGGCAATGCCGGAACGGACCGCGCTCTCCTATCTGCGGGGGGCTGCCAGCCGCAACGAGGTGTTCACCTCGATGATCGGCATGGGATACTATGGCACCGTCACGCCCAAGGTGATCCTGCGCAACATTCTGGAAAACCCGGGCTGGTACACGGCCTATACGCCCTACCAGGCGGAAGTGAGCCAGGGCCGCCTCGAAGCGCTGCTGAACTATCAGCAGATGATCGTGGACATGACGGGCCTGCCCATCGCCAATGCGTCGCTGCTGGACGAGGGCACCGCCGCGGCGGAAGCCATGTCCATGGCCAAGCGTGTCGCCAAGTCGTCGTCGAATGTGTTCTTCATCGACCGCGATACGCACCCGCAGACGATCGGCGTCTTGGAAACGCGCGCCAAGGGCTTCGGCTACACGCTCGTCGTGGGCGATCCCCTGAAAGACCTGCAGGCCGGTGAAGTGTTCGGCGCGCTGCTCTCCTATCCGGGCTCATCCGGCGAGGTGCGCGATTTCAGCAAGGTGATCGAAGCCCTCCACGCCGTTGGGGCGCTTGCCATCTTGACGACCGACCTCCTCGCACTCGCCCTGCTGAAGACGCCGGGCGAACTTGGCGCGGACATCGCCATCGGTTCCTCTCAGCGCTTCGGCGTACCCATGGGTTTTGGCGGGCCGCATGCGGCCTTCTTCGCCACGCGCGACGAATACAAGCGCACCATGCCGGGCCGCCTCATTGGCGTGTCGGTGGATGCCAAGGGCAAGCGGGCGCTGCGCATGGCGCTGCAAACCCGTGAGCAGCATATCCGGCGCGAGAAGGCGACCAGCAACATCTGCACGGCGCAGGTGCTGCTTGCCGTCATTTCCTCCATGTTCGCCGTGTATCTGGGCCCACGCGGCATCAAGAAGACGGCCGAACGCACGCACCGCTTTGCCGAAGTCTTCGCCGATGCGGTGAAGGGCTACGGATTTGAAGTCATCACCAAGTCGTTCTTCGACACCGTGACGCTGCACGTGCCGGGCCGTGCCCACATGCTGTGGGCCAAGGCCAAGGAGAAGCGCATCAACCTGCGTTTCGTCGATGCCGACCATCTCGGCATTTCCTTCGACCAGTCGACGCGGCGGCAGGAATTGATGAAGCTGCTCAGCGTGTTCAAGTCGGATGCCGAGAGCCG
>CALMLK010000294.1 GCA_937868035.1 uncultured Alphaproteobacteria bacterium | reverse complement strand
CTTCCTGCTCGACGAGATCGACAAGATGGGCATGGATTTCCGCGGCGATCCGTCGGCGGCGTTGCTGGAGGTGCTTGATCCCGAGCAGAACGGCACGTTCATGGACCACTATCTTGAGGTGGAATACGACCTCTCGAACGTGATGTTCGTGACGACCTCGAACACGCTGAACATTCCGCCGGCGTTGCTCGACCGCATGGAGATCATCCGCATCGCCGGTTATACGGAAGATGAGAAGGCCGAAATCGCCCGGCGCCACCTCGTTCCCAAGGCCATGGAACACCACGGCCTCGACAAGAAGGAATTCGAGGTGACGGCAGAGGCGGTGCATGAAATCATCCGCCGCTACACCCGTGAAGCGGGCGTGCGCAACCTTGAGCGCGAGATGAATACGCTCGCCCGCAAGGCGGTGAAGGACCTGATGATCTCCAAGAAGAAGAAGATCAAGGTCACGGCCGAAGTGGTTCACGATTATCTCGGCGTGCCGAAGTTCCGCTTCGGCGAGGCCGAGCGCGAGGATCAGGTGGGTGTTGTCACCGGCCTGGCGTGGACGGAAGTGGGTGGCGAGTTGCTGACCATCGAAGCCCTCATGATGCCCGGCAAGGGCAAGATGACGGTGACGGGCAACCTGCGCGACGTGATGAAGGAGTCAATCTCGGCGGCTTCATCCTATGTGCGCAGCCGCGCGCCCTCGATCGGCGTGAAGCCGCCCGTGTTCGACCGGAAGGACATCCACGTGCACGTGCCGGAAGGCGCGACACCGAAGGATGGTCCGTCGGCCGGCATCGCCATGGCGACGGCCATCGTCTCGGTGCTGACGGGTATCCCCGTGCGCAAGGACGTGGCCATGACCGGCGAAGTGACGCTGCGCGGCCGGGTTCTGCCCATCGGCGGCCTGAAGGAAAAACTGCTCGCGGCTCTGCGCGCCGGCATCACCAAGGTGCTGATCCCGCAGGAGAACGTGAAGGACCTCGCTGAAATTCCGGACAACGTGAAGTCCGGCATGGAGCTGGTGCCGGTGTCTCATGTGGACGATGTGCTGAAGCATGCGCTGGTGCGCCAGCCGACGCCCATCGTGTGGGACGAGGAGGCGGAAGAAGCCGCCGCCGCTGCCCGCGCCAAGGGCCCCGCTTCCGCGCCGGACGGCGAGGGCGCGGTGACGCACTAAGACGCGTCTCAGGCAATGACGTTCCGAGGGAGTGGCCGCAGGGCCGCTCCCTTTTTGGTTGTGCCGGGGTTTTCCGCGTGCCAGCGTCTCACCCGGGGCAACAGGGAGGGCTGCGATGAGCAAGCTTTGGGGACTGCTGTTGGTTTTGTGTCTGGCGTCGCCCGCCGGTGCGGATGGCGTGCCCGTGGATCGGGGCACGGCGGAGTGGTCGACGTCAGGAGGGGCGGGAAACCAGATCTCGATCGCCCGTGTGGGAGCAGGAGCAGGCGACGCAATGTCGGCACCTGCGGACTACAATGTGTGCAAAACCACTCCGATGAGCGGGGATGGGACGCAGCAGACCGTACAAGTTAACAGTGGCGCAAGTTCAATGCAGCGCGTGACCCCTGGGACCTGCTATTGCGCAGAGCGCCCCGTTCTTCTCCGGGTCTACAACGGCTATGGGGCGGTCAATCCGCTGCAAGGTCGTTTTCAGAGGTTCAAGTCTGGCTTCAAGTGCCAGTCTCACCGGCTGTCGGCGGGCACGCTTCAGGAAATCACTCAGCGTCCTTGCACAGCGCTGCCGCCGGTTGTTGGCACAGGCACGTATGCTGCGTGGTCATGCGACGTCTTTCAGGGCTTGCCAAATAAGAAGCGCAACGTGCGTTTGTGCAGCGAAGGTGATGCGAGTGTCCTCAACGAAAACAACGGGGTCCTCAACAGCGGAAACTATGTGGTCGGCAACGCGAAGCTGGTGACTGAAAGCATCGTGGGGCCTGGTGGTCATCTGAGGCCAGAGTTCGCGGTGATGGCGAAAGGCTGCATCGACTACTATGGGGTTGAGGAACTGTTCGTGGTGGCAGCCAGTGGCGGTATCCAGTCTACCAGGATTTTCCTCACCCATGCATCGTGGCGGGAATTGTCGGACCGCTGACTGCAGCCATCAGGCCTTCGGTTTCATCTGCTCATAGGCTTCCAGCGCGTGGGTGGCGTACATGACGGAGGGGCCGGCGCCCATGTAGATGGCCATGCCGAGGGTTTCCATGATCTCCTCGCGGGTGGCGCCGTGGGCGAGGGCGGCCTTCACGTGGAAGCCGATGCAGTCATCGCAGCGGACGGCGACGGAGATGCCGAGTGCAATCAGTTCCTTGACCTTGCCATCCAGCGCCTGGGTCTTGAGGGCCGATTGGGCGAGGGCGGAAAAGCCTTTCATCACCTCCGGGTGTTCGGTCCGCATTTCCTTCATGCGCGCGGAAACGCCCGCGAGGTAGCCTGCCCAATCGTCCTGCATATTCGTATCTCCTAATATATGCAGGGTTTGGCCGATGTGCGGGGTGGCGTCCTTGATCTAGAGCAAGGCCAATGCCTATTCGACGGCGAGTGCAATTTCAGGCTGGGCCGAGGTGTTGGCGGCGAAGTCCTGGAGGATCTTGCGGGTACGCTCGAGGCGTTCGTTGTCCTCCTCGACATCGAACGTGCAGCCGACGGCGATCAGCCAGTCGTTGTGCCAATCAAAGACCGGAACGGCGATCGACTGGAGATGTCCTTCCAATTCTCCCACCGTGGTGGAATAGCGCTGGGTGCGAACGGTCTCGACCCGGGCGATGAGCCGCCGGGCATATTCGCCGTCCTTGCCAATGGCCGTGATCTCCTTCTCAATCAGGCGCGCAGTTTTGATCTCCGGAAGGAAGGCGGCAAAAATCTGCCCGGAACTGCTGCGCAACACGGACAGGAGTTGGCCCGGCATGGTGTTCACGCCGATCCCGTCGTCGGAATAGGACCAGCGCACGACGATTGGTCCGGCGGCTGTCCAGATCGACATGAAGGAATGACAGCCGGTGCGCGTGGCGATGTCATCGAGGCCGGCGTTGACGCGCTCGTAGAGATCGACATGACGCATGGCGCGCAGGCCGAGACTGATGCTGCCGCGGCCCAGGCTGTAGCGCCCGGTCTGGCGGCTCTGCTCCACGTAGCCGTGGGAGAGCAGCGTGGCGAGATAGCGGTGGAGCTTGCTGGGCGACACGCGGGCATCGCGCGCGATTTCCGAGAGGGCGGCGGGACCGCGCATCTTTCCCAACGCATCCAAAATGCGCAAGGCGACGACGAGGGACTGGATGGGGACCAACTGCTTCACGGGCTTGTCGTTCATGGCTTCACGACTCGTTCAGTCAGGCGCCCCCGCTGTTGCAACCACGCATAACCGCATTCAGTTCCCGTGTCCCGCGAACGGGAGTTGGAGGGCGCAGGAATTGCAGCCCTGACGTGAAGGATTTTCTGTATTTTCCGGACCGCGTTCCCCAGAAGTTAATTCACCACGCGAAAAAGAAATCCGTTTCTTCCGTATTTTCTCCTTCCCGCCAAGG
>CALMLK010000293.1 GCA_937868035.1 uncultured Alphaproteobacteria bacterium | reverse complement strand
TGCGCCGCTATCCCAATGGCGAAGAACGCTGCATTGCCTGCAAGCTGTGCGAGGCAATCTGCCCGGCGCAGGCCATCACCATCGAAGCAGGCCCGCGCCGCAACGATGGCACACGCCGCACGACGCGCTACGATATCGACATGGTGAAGTGCATCTACTGCGGCTTCTGCCAGGAAGCCTGCCCGGTGGACGCCATCGTGGAAGGACCGAACTTCGAATTCTCGACGGAGACCCGCGAGGAGCTGCTGTTCAACAAGCAGAAGCTGCTCGACAACGGCGACCGCTGGGAACGCGAGATTGCCCGCAACATCTCGCTCGACGCGCCATACCGCTGAGGATTGACCCATGGCCGCAACGCTTTTCTTCTATCTCTTCGCCGCCATCGCGGTTGCTTCCGCCGTGATGGTGATCACGGCGCGGAACCCGGTGCATTCCGTGCTGTTTCTGATCCTGTGCTTTTTCAATGCCGCGGGGCTGTTCATCCTGATGGGGGCCGAGTTCCTGGCGATGATCCTCGTGGTCGTCTATGTGGGCGCGGTCGCCGTGCTGTTCCTCTTCGTCGTCATGATGCTTGACGTGGACTTTGTGAAACTGCGGGAAGGCATGGCGAGCTACCTGCCGGTGGGCGGGGTGATCGGGCTCATCGTGCTTGTTGAGCTGGCGCTGCTGTTCGGCACCTGGACCATTGCGCCGGAAGCGCTGAAGAGCGCGGCGGCACCTGCACCTGCCGGTGGCATTTCAAACACCGCGGCACTCGGTGAAATCCTCTATACGAAATACGTCTACTGGTTCCAGGCTTCGGGCCTGGTGCTGCTCGTTGCCATGGTGGGCGCCATCGTGCTGACGCTCCGCCACAAGGAAGGCGTGAAGCGCCAGAGCATTGCCGCACAGGTGGCGCGCACGCCGGCCACCGCCGTTGAAATCCGCAAAGTCGAACCGGGGCAGGGACTGTAAGATGATCGGCCTTTCACATTATCTCACGGTTGCCGCGATCATCTTCACGATCGGCATCTTCGGCATCTTCCTCAACCGAAAGAACGTCATCATCATCATGATGTCGGTGGAACTCATCCTGCTGGCGGTGAACATCAACCTGGTGGCGTTCTCGACCGCGCTCAATGATCTGGTGGGCCAGGTCTTCGCGCTGCTGGTGCTGACAGTCGCTGCCGCCGAGGCCGCCATCGGCCTTGCCATTCTTGTCACCTACTACCGCAACCGCGGCACCATCGCGGTTGACGACATCACACTCATGAAGGGCTGACGAGTAGCATCATGTATCAGGCAATCGTCTTCCTTCCACTCCTGGGCGCGATCATCGCGGGCCTGTTCGGAACGTCGCTGTTCCGCAACATGGGCTCCGACAGTGCCGTCTACGGCGGCCACGGCCACGACGCTCACGGCCACGACGGCCACGGCCAGGGTCACGACGATCATGGCGGGCATTATCACGGGCCGATGTGGCCCATGTACCTGACGACGGGGCTGCTGTTCGTCTCGGCCATCCTCTCCTGGGTGAACTTCTGGGGCTTCCTGCACGAAGGGCACGACACGAAGGTGGAAGTGCTGCGCTGGATCACCTCCGGCACGCTGCAATCCTCCTGGGCGCTCCGCATTGACGCACTGACCTCGGTGATGCTGGTCGTGGTCAACACGGTGTCGGCGCTCGTCCATCTCTATTCCCTTGGCTACATGAGCCACGACGAACACCAGCCGCGCTTCTTCGCCTATCTCTCGCTCTTCACCTTCGCCATGCTGATGCTGGTGACGAGCGACAACCTGCTGCAGATGTTCTTCGGCTGGGAAGGCGTGGGCCTCGCCTCCTACCTGCTCATCGGCTTCTGGTACACGCGGCCCACGGCCAATGCGGCCGCGATCAAGGCCTTCGTCGTCAACCGTGTGGGTGACTTCGGCTTCGCGCTGGGCATCTTCGGCGTGTTCATGGTCTATGGTTCGATCGAGTTCGACACCGTGTTTGCCGCGGCACCCAACGCCGTGGGCAAGACCATGCATTTCCTCTCCTGGGAGTGGGATACGCTGACGGTGCTGTGCCTGCTCTTGTTCATGGGCGCCATGGGCAAGTCGGCGCAGTTCCTGCTGCACACCTGGTTGCCTGATGCCATGGAAGGCCCGACGCCGGTTTCCGCCCTCATCCACGCCGCCACCATGGTGACGGCGGGCGTGTTCCTGGTGGCGCGTCTTTCGCCGCTGTTTGAACTCGCTCCCGTGGCCCGCGATGTCGTCATCATCGTCGGCGCCATCACGGCGTTCTTTGCCGCGACGGTCGGTCTCGTCCAGAACGACATCAAGCGCGTCATTGCCTATTCCACCTGTTCGCAGCTTGGCTACATGTTCGTGGCGATGGGCGTGGGCGCCTATGGCATCGGCATGTTCCACCTGTTCACGCATGCCTTCTTCAAGGCGCTGTTGTTCCTTGGCGCAGGTTCGGTGATCCATGCCATGTCGGGCGAGCAGGACATGCGGAACATGGGTGGGCTTGCGCCACACATCCGCATCACCTGGGCGATGATGCTGATCGGCACCTTCGCACTGACGGGTGTGGGCATTCCCGGTCTCTTCGGCTTTGCCGGATTCCATTCCAAGGATGCCATCATCGAAAGTGCCTTCATGTCGGAAGCCGCACCTCACATGCTGGCCTTCGGCCTCCTGGTGATCGCGGCCTTCTGCACCTCGTTCTATTCCTGGCGTCTCGCCTTCATGACCTTCAACGGTGCGCCGCGCGCCGACAAGGAGACGATGGACCATGTGCACGAGAGCAGCAACGTGATGCTGATCCCGCTTTACGTGCTGGCGCTTGGCGCCATCGTCGCGGGCTTTGCCTTCGAGCACTATTTCATGGGCCACGAAGAGGCGGTGTTCTGGGGCAAGTCGATCTTCCGCGCGACGGACAACGAGATCGTGCACAAGATCCACGAGGCGCCGGTGCTGGTGAAGTGGTCGGCGACGATTGCCATGCTGTCCGGCTTCGCGCTGGCCTTCCTGTTCTACATCCGCAACACGGAACTGCCGAAGCGTCTGGCGGCCATGCAC
>CALMLK010000292.1 GCA_937868035.1 uncultured Alphaproteobacteria bacterium | reverse complement strand
GCTTGGCCTCACGCCCGAGTTCTCTCAGGGGCAGAAGGAAGCAGCCTCATGAACCGCCGCGACCTCCTAGCGGTATTTGTAGCTAATCAAGGCCTCGCAGCGGTGATGGCAAGCGGTCAGACGGCGGGTGGGCCATGAAGCGGCGGGACGCGCTTGTTTTGGCCGGGACGGCACTTTTTCTCGCCGGATGTTGGGGCAACACCTACACCTACAAGCAGAAGCTGACCGTGGTCGTCCAGACGCCCGATGGTGAAGCCTCAGGTTCCGCTGTAACCGAAGTGAGAGCCAATGTGGGCGACCAGGGCGTCTTGTCAGAGGCGATCGTCAACTACCGGGTGCGCGGAGAGGCCACCGTTGTGGACCTCGGCCACGGCAAATATTTGTTTGCCCTTCTGTCTTCGGGAGGAGAGCGGACAGCGACCGAGTACTGGGCCATGGACGCCTTTTATAAGCGGGTGATCCCCGACTACCCATCAGGATCAATTGATAGGTTGAACACCTTCTATGCCGCGCTTCTTTCGCTGCGGGACCGTGCGAGTATGGCGCGAGACCAGTATCCCCTGCTCGTCACCTTCAGCGACATCAACGTGCCCACCAGCGTGAAGGAAGTGAAGCCGGGCGATCTCCCGGCCGCGTTTGGCGAAGGCTATCGACTCAAATCCATCACGCTCGAAATCACCGATGAAGATGTGACGAGGGACAACATTCAAAGGGTTTTGCCGTGGAGCCACGAGCTTATCGGGAGTATCGGCAAAAATATGAAGTTGCCATACGAGCACATCCTAAACCAGGTAAATGATGGATCCTTTGCAAGGAAATAGAGATGTCAATTTCAAAAGGACTACGGGATTACGGTGCGGGATTACGGTGACACTCCACTTATTTTGGCGGGATTACGGGATTACAGTGACACTCCACTTATTTTGTCACTTCCAGAGTGACGTCGCTATTCCACCCTGTAGCGGAAGGTGCAGCACTTGGCGCCGCCCATGATTGTCTGGGCGCGGTCGAGTTTCAGGTTGGGGTCATAACCTTCGCAGAAGCTGCCGTCGCGGTTGCAGGACAGGAGATGGCCGATCTTCTCCAAGCCCATCTCCCTGTAGGTCTCGGCGTAGCGGCAGCGGGTGACGTTGAAGTCGAACTGTGTGTCGCTGGCCTCGAGCACGTCGATTTCAAGCGAGCCGCCCGTCGTCCAGAGTTCAAAGAGCTTGATGAATTCCGCCATGGATGGCTTGCCTCCGGGGGCACGGGCGGCAAAGGCCCTGCCCTCGTTGATCGCAGCCTTGCGAATGGCACGGTCAAGAATCTCCGACGCTTTCTCCTCACCGATCTCCGCCACCATCTAGGCAAAGATCGGACCGATCACCTCGGCCTGGAGCTTGCGCTTGGTGAGTGTGGGAAGGTCGGTGGTCATGCGCCGCGTTCCTCACATATACGTTTTGATGATGCCGATGAAATCCGCCGCTTTGAGCGAGGCTCCGCCGACGAGGGCGCCATTGACGTTGGCTGCGCCCATGAGTTCGGCGGCGTTCGAGGGCTTGACCGAGCCGCCGTAGAGAATGCGGGTCTTGGCCCCTTCCGTTCCCATGATCCTGCCGATGTCGGCACGGATATGGGCGTGGGCTTCCGCCACCTCGGCGGTGGAGGCCGTGAGGCCCGTGCCGATGGCCCAGACGGGTTCATAGGCAATGACGGTGTTGGTGGAGTTGGCGCCTTCCGGTATGGAGCCCTTGAGCTGGCGCGACAAGACTTCAAGCGTCTTGCCGCCCTTGCGTTCGTCCAGCGTCTCGCCGATGCAGACGATGGCGACGAGGCCCGCACGGTGGGCGGCCTTGGCCTTGGCGGCCACCTGCCCGTCGGTTTCCTTGTGGTTGGTGCGGCGTTCGGAGTGGCCGACGATCACCATGGCGGCGCCTGCGTCCTTCAGCATCTCGGCCGAAATGTCGCCGGTGTGGGCGCCTGCGGCGGCGGCGTGGCAATCCTGTCCGCCAACCTTGATCTTGCCGCCCTTCATCACCGCCTTGGCGCGGCGAAGGATGGTGGCGGGCGGACAGACGAGGACGTCGCACTTCAGTTTCACGCCCTTCAGCATCGCGCCCAGCAGGCGCGGCTCGCGCAGGGCGGCCGTCGTTCCGTTCATCTTCCAGTTTCCAGCCACCAGCGGGCGGATCGCAGTTTCGGACATCGTCTTCCCCATCAATGTGTTAGGCGGTTCCTAGCACTGCAATCTCGCGCTTGCGAGAGCAAAGATGGCTACCTATGATGCAGCATTCCCGATTTGGTCCCGTCCGTGGTGCGGGACCTTTGCAATCCGAAGGACTGGAAGACGATGCTTGAGACGTTCCGCAACGCTGCCCAAAGCTGGGTGGCCAAGGTACTGATGGCCTTCCTCGTGGCGAGCTTCGCCATCTGGGGCATCAAGGACGTGGGCAATGGCGTGGGCGAAAGTTTCGCGCGCTGGACCGGCTTCGGCCCGCAGGACCTCGTCAAGATCGGCGATGTGGTCGTTTCGAGCGAGCAGTTCCGCCGCGACCTCAACAATGACCTGCAGCGGCTCGCGGCCCAGACCGGCAACGCGCTGACACTGGATGACGCCCGCAAGTTCGGCATCGACCGCCAGGTGCTGGACCGCATCATCGACACGGCCGTCACCGACGCCAAAGCCGAGGACCTGAAGCTCGCTGTCTCGAACGAGGCGATCGTGGCCGAAGTTGCGGCCAACAAGACTTTCCAGGACAGCAAGGGCAACTTCGATCCGGCCCGCTTCCGCCAGTTGCTGCAGCAGAACGGCCTCGATGAAGCGCGCTTCCTGATGACCGAGCGCCAGAACCGCCTGCGCCGCGCCATCACTGATGTGGGGAACACGGGTGTCGCGCTGCCCCGCACGCTGACCGAAGCCATGGCGCGCTATCGCGACGAGACACGGGACGCGCGCTATTTCTCCTTCACCGTGAGCGAGGCAGATGTACCCCCGCCCACGGATGCCGACCTCAAGAAGCAGTATGAGACAACGCCCGCCGCCTACACGGCGCCCGAGTTCCGCAGCATCGCCGCCATCAAGGTGGAACCCGCCGACGTGGCGACCAAGTTGTCGGTGAGCGAAGAAGAAGTGACGGCCGCCTTCGACCGCTACAAGCAGGACTACTTCACGCCCGAAAGGCGCACGGTGCTGCAATTGTCCTTCCCTGACGTGGCCAAGGCCGAAGCGGCCAAGAAGCGTCTGGATGCAGGCGAAGACTTCATGAAGCTCGCCACCGAAGCCGGCGCCAAGGAGAGCGACGTAACCTTTGCCGACCGGACGAAGGCCGACTTCCTCGACGCCAAGATTGCGGACGCGGCCTTCAGCCTTGCCGAGGGTGCCGTGAGTGCTCCTGTGTCGGGTGATCTCACCACCGCCCTTCTCAAGGTGACGAAAGTGACGCCCGAGGTGCAGAAGACCCTGGCCGACGTGCGAGACGAACTGGTGAAGCGCCTGCAGCTTGAAAAGGCCAAGGAAGAAATCCAGTCGATCTATGACGCGGTGGAAGACGCCCGGGCGCAGCAGACGAAGTTCGAGGACATTGCCTCCAAGGCCGGCATTCCCTTCACGCTGGCCGCTGCCGTGAATGCCGCGGGCGTGGACCGTGACGGCAAGGACGTGGCGCTTCCCGCCAAGGCCGAACTGCTCAAGGCCGCCTTCGCCAGTGACGTCGGTGTGGAGAACGACGCGCTTTCGCTGCAGGACGGCTACGTCTGGTACGAAGTGCGCGAAGTGATCCCCTCTGCCCTCAAGCCGCTCGACGAGGTGAAGGAGCAGGTGAAGAAGGATTATGTCGCGGGCAAGCTCCGTGACCTCGCCGCCGAGAAGGCAAAGGCCATCGTCGCCAAGGCAGGCTCGGCCACCAAGATCGATACGCTGGCCACGGAAGCCAACGCGGAAATCAAGGCCATCACGAACGTCAAGCGCAACGATGTGTCGGAAACCTTCGACGGCATGGCGGCACTGGCGCTGTTCGCGGCACCTGCCAACAGCCTGACATGGTCGCTGGAGGGCGATGGCAAGACGGCCCGCATCATCGAAGTCAGCAAGGTCAACACGCCGCCGTTCAATGCCGCCAGCAATGAGACGAAGGCGCTCGCCGACGATCTCAAGCTGGGCATGGGCGAAGACACCCTCACCGCCTTCATGAAGGCGGCGCGCACGGGTGTTTCGGTCAGCATCAACGAACCGTTGTGGGACAACATCCGCGGCAACGCGGCCCAGCAGTAGAAGCAGGTCGCCCCGTGCCATGATCGTCTCCCCCGAATACGACCATTTTGCCCAGGCCTACGAGCGGGGCGAGAACCAGATCGTCTCCACGCGTCTGGTGGCGGACCTGGAGACGCCCGTTTCGGCCATGCTCAAGCTGGGCCGCAATGCGCGCTACGCGTTCCTGCTTGAATCGGTGGAAGGCGGGTCCGTGCGGGGCCGCTATTCCATCATCGGCCTCAACCCCGATGTGATCTGGAAGGCCCGCGGCGACAAGGCTTTCATCAACCGCAAGGCGCTGACCGATCCCAACGGGACCTTCGAGGAACAATCGCTGGAGCCCCTGGCCTCGCTGCGGGCACTCAATGCGGAAAGCCAGATCCGGCTGCCGGAAGATGCCCCGCCCATGGCGGCGGGCGTGTTCGGTTATCTCGGCTATGATTCCGTGCGGCTGATGGAGCACCTCCCCAACACGCCACAGGACGTGCTGGGCCTGCCCGACGGCATCATGATCCGCCCCACCGTCATGGCGATCTTCGACAGCGTAAAGGATGAGGTGACGGTCACGGCACCCGTTTATGTGTCGAAAGGACTGTCTCCCCGCGCGGCCTATGCCCGGGCCACTGAGCGCCTATCGGAGGTCGTCGATGCGCTGGACCGGCCGCTCGACATGCAGCTGCGGGACAACGACGCCCCGCCGATGAAGCCGCAAGTCTCCAACACCAC
>CALMLK010000291.1 GCA_937868035.1 uncultured Alphaproteobacteria bacterium | reverse complement strand
GGCGCCCTTGCCCTGCGCTTCGGCCTCCTTCATGGCGGCGATGATGCGGCGGGCCTGGGCCACGTCCTTTTCCGAGGGCGAGAACACTTCGTTGCCGAGTGCCACTTGCGATGGGTGGATCGCCCACTTGCCTTCGCAGCCGAGAACGGCAGCGCGGCGCGCGGCGGAGCGATAACCCTCGGCATCGGAGAAATTGCCGAAGGGACCATCGACGGCACGAAGGCCATTGGCGCGGGCCGCCACCACCATGCGTGAGATGGCGTAGTGCCACATGTCGCCCCAATGGGTGTCGCGCGTGCCTCCCTCGTTGGCGTCGGTCAGCACCGCATAATCGGGATTGGCGCCACCGATCGACGTGGTGCGGGCGCGGGTGGAGGCGGCATAGTCGGCGACGCCGAAGTGCAGCGATTCATTGCGCGGACTTGCGGCCGCAATCTCGTGGATGTTCTGCATGCCCAGCGCCGTCTCGATGATGAGTTCAAAGCCGATGCGCTTCTTGCGGCCCATGGCGGCTTCGATCTGCGTCACCAGCATGTCGACGGCATAGACATCCGCCGCTGTGCCCACCTTCGGGATCATGATGAGGTCGAGGCGGCCGGAGCATTGCTCCAGCACGTCCACCACATCGCGGTACATGAAGTGCGTGTCGAGGCCGTTGATGCGCACCGCCAGCGTCTTGGTGCCCCAGTCCACATCGCCGATCGCCTGGATGATGTTCTTGCGGGCCTGCGGCTTGTCATCGGGGGCCACAGCGTCCTCAAGGTCGAGGAAGATCACGTCGGCTGCGGATTTGGCGGCCTTCTCGAACAGCTTGGCATTGGAGCCAGGCACGGCGAGTTCGCTGCGGTTCAGGCGGTTGGGAGCGAGGGTGATGGTTTTGAACGACATGATGGTTCAAACCTAGCACCCTTTCGCACCTGCGAAATAGGCGGAAAGTGGGGTGCTTTTCGGAAGCGGAGGTGGCTATAACGGCAGTCAGAGGAGACCCCCATGCGCGCCATCCTGCTCTCTGCCGTTTTTGCTGCCTCGCTGTTGTCTGTCGCCCATGCCGACGGCGTCATGTCGCTTGCAGGCTCGGAGTGGGGCGAGGGCAGCGACACGGGGAAATTCGCGGTGATGGTGAAGTTCGAGCCGGGCAACAAGGTATGGGGCACGCTGGGCTGCAACCGCTTCACCGGCACCTATGCGCAGGATGATTTCAAGCTGAGCTTCGGACCGCTGGCGACAACCCGCATGGCATGTCCGCCCGCCAACATGAAGACCGAACAACGCGTGAGTGCCGCGCTCACCGCCACCCACGAAGCCGACATCAGCCACCTCAAGCTGGTGCTGAAAGACGCCAAGGGCGCAACGCTGCTGACACTGCAGCGGCGGGATGCGGATTGACCCCTAGAAACTCCACTCCTTGGCCTTCGACACGAGGAAGTCCCTGAAGGCGGTGACGCGTTTGGTTTCTTTCAGTTCCTCGGGATAGACGAAGTAGGTGTCGTATTCCGGTGTGTCGATGGGCAGGTCGATCTGCACGAGGTTCATGTCCGGGGCGACGAGATAGTCGGCGAGGATGGCGATGCCAGCCCCTGATTGCGCGGCGCGGCGCAGGCCATAGGCACTGTTGACGCGGAGCGCCACCGGACGCGGATCGCCTTCGGCGCGGCCGGCCATCTGCAACATCGTCAGATTGTTGAGATAGGTGGCCGAGGTTCCGAAGATCAGGATTTTGTGCTTGTCGAGGTCCTCCGCCGCTTTCGGGATGCCGTGCTTCTTGATGTAGTCCACCGAGGCATAGACGTGGTGGTGCACGGTGAAGAGCTTGCGCTGGATGAGATCTGGCTGTGTCGGTCTGCGCAAGCGGATCGCCACGTCGGCCTCGCGCATGGAAAGGTCGAGCTCCTGGTCTTCCAGCAGCAACTGCACCTGGATATCCGGGTAGAGTTCCATGAACTCCTTGATGCGCGGCGTGAGCCAGATGGAGCCGAGGCCCACCGTTGTGGTGATGCGCAATTCGCCGGATGGTTTTTCCTTCGAGTCCATGAGCCGCGTCTTTGCCGCGGCGAGCTTGGTGAACACGTCGTGGGCCGTGCGGTACAAGACCTCGCCCTGCTCGGTGAGGATGAGACCGCGCGCGTGGCGGTGGAAGAGGGGCACGTTCAGGTCTTCCTCCAGCGCGCTGATCTGGCGGCTGACGGCGGACTGCGAAAGGTTCAGTTCGTGACCGGCATGCGTGAAGCTGCCTGCGTCGGCCACGGCGTGAAAGATGCGGAGCTTGTCCCAGTCCATGCCTTACTCCGCTGCCTGCTTGTGGGCGGTGGCCTGCGCATGCAGGTAGCGTTCCGCTTCCAGTGCTGCCATGCAGCCCATGCCCGCCGCTGTGACGGCCTGGCGATAAACGTCGTCGGTCACGTCGCCTGCCGCGAAGACGCCGGGAATGTCGGTCTGCGTGGACCACGGCTTGGTGACGAGATAGGCGCCATTCTTGAAGGGCAGTTGCCCGACAAAGAGATCGGTTGCGGGTTTGTGGCCGATGGCGATGAACACGCCGTCGGTTTCCACCACTTCGGTGGCGCCGGACTTGACGTTCTTCAGGCGGACGGAAGTGACGCCTTTGGGTTCGCTGGTGCCCAGCACTTCATCAAGGGCGGTATCCCACTTCACCTTGATCTTCGGGTGATTGAAGAGACGTTCCTGCAGGATGCGCTCGGCCTTGAATTCGTTGCGGCGGTGCACGACCGTAACTTCGCTGGCGAAGTTGGTGAGGAAGAGTGCTTCTTCCACTGCTGAATTGCCGCCGCCGACCACGATCACCTTCCTGTTGCGATAGAAGAAGCCGTCGCAGGTGGCGCAGGCCGACACGCCAAAGCCCTGAAACTGTTGCTCGCTCGGCAGGCCCAGCCATTTCGCTTGTGCGCCAGTGCAGATGATCAGGGCATCGCAGGTGTATTCCTGGCCGGAGTCGCCCTTCAGCCAGACGGGGCGATTGTGCAGCTTCACTTCCACGATGGTGTCCGAGACGATCTCGGTGCCCACATGTTCGGCCTGGGCCTTCATCTCTTCCATCAGCCACGGACCCTGAACGGCCTTGGCGAAGCCGGGATAGTTCTCGACATCGGTGGTGATGGTGAGTTGCCCGCCGGGCTGGATGCCTTGAATGACGAGCGGCTTGAGCATGGCGCGCGCGGCATAGATCGCAGCCGTGTAACCGGCGGGGCCGGAGCCAAGGATCAAGACCGGGACGTGGCGGGGCGTCATGCTGAATTCCAATGCAATTGAGATGAATACCGTCAGGTATGAAAATTTAGCATAGCTCAAATGGGACGCCTCGCAAGGGGGCGCAAGGCCAGGCTGTGGAGTTCTTTCGCGTCAAGGTTGTGCCATGTCGCCCTTTCAACCCCGGAACGCCCGCTGTGTGGTCCCCATCCCGGAGCGTCTGCCTAAACGCGAGATGAACGGGGCATTCAGGGTGGGTTCCGGGGCTGGGGGTCATACAGGTGTCAAGTTCAACGCTGACAACCCGGAGAGAGACAATGACCCGCCCCCGCCACCTGATCATGACCGCCGCGCTCGCCGTTGCGTTCCTGTCGGCGGGAGCCTTCGCGCAAAACCACGTGCCCGTGCAGCTTGCTGCCATCGCGCCTGCGCCTTTGCATCTCACCGTCATCAGCAAGTCCGAGACACAGGGTTTCGCCTCTTGATGGGGGCGAAATACAGCGGGAGCGGGCTGGCCCTTCACGCCCCCTCTGGGTTGGTCCGCCCCCGCTGTACTTCTTCATTACCGGAGTGACTGGCCATGCGCCGCTTCATCATCAGCCTCGTGCTTCTTGCCGCTGCACCCTCGTTTGCGGAGGCTGCCACGCGCAGCTATTCGCTGCCCACCGACCGTGGCCAGGCGATCTCGGATTGCCTCGCGGATGGGCAAAGCTGCGGCAAGGCAGCGGCCGACCAGTTCTGCCGCATGGCGGGCTTCACGGAATCAATTCTGTTCTCGCGCCAGCCCGTGACCTCGGCCCTGGCCCTCGACGGGGCGCGCCGCTGTGACGGCGAAAGCTGCGAAGCCTTCACCCGCATCAAGTGTTATACGCCGGATGATTCCGAACAGGCGAGTGCCGGGTAGTCCCGTTTCACGTCACGTCCGGCATCTTGTTCCGCGCCCATGCGGGCTTGAGCGCGGGGGTTTCGGCCACTTTCTCGTAGAGGCGCTTCAGCTGGGGGTAGCGGGCGAAGAGGCCCGGCACATCATCTGACCACGAGAGCAGCATCGCCGCGTAGATGTCGAGAGCACTCATCTTGCTGCCCAGCAGGAATGGTCCGGCGCCCATTCCATCCGCCAAGACGGCGAAGTCGTGCTCCAGATCGGCAGCGGCCTTCACGCGAATCGCGGGGGCGTGGGCGGGATCGGTGGAATAACGCTCTGGATAATAGAGACGGAGGTCGGTCGCGTAGGGAGCGGCGGCGAGATAGACCATCCAGCGCAGGTATTGCGCCCGGTCCGGGGCCGAGAGGGCGGGGGCAAGCCCCGCTTCGGCATGGCTATCCGAGAGGTACAGCATCATCGCCGCGCTTTCGGTCATGATGCTGCCATCGGGGAGCTTCAGGGTCGGCACTTCGCCGCGCGGGTTGAGGCGGAGATACCAGTCGGGAGAACTGCCATCCGAATTCTTGACTACGTCCACCACCTCGTGTGGCAGGCCCAGAACGGCCAGCAGGGCCTCCACGGCGGCGGATCCCGCGCCAGGGCGGGCATAAAGCGTGTAGGACATTTCTCCCCCGGATTGCGGAATTTTTCGTGTGCAACGGCTGGAAGTCTCTTGCCGGACTCAAACAGCAATTTCAATATGCCTGCAGAGCGGGCTCTTTCTCGAAGGACACGTCCATGAAACTGTTGCGCATCCTCGTCTTGGCGGCCGCCCTTGCCGGTCTGGCCACCCCGTCTTTCGCCGGGAAGTGCGCGGCAGAAGGATTTGTGACCAGTGCCGGCAATGCCTTCATGTCGGCTGCAGCGGCAGGATCACCCCAGGCCTTCACGCGGGCAGCATCGCGCTATGCCGACCTGCGCTCCATCGCGCTGTTTGCGTTGGGACCGCACCGCAAGTCTCTGCCCAAGTCGCGGGAGGCCGAATATATCGCGCTCTCGAAAGCCTATATGGGCCGCTTCATGTCGAAGCACGCATCGAAGTTCGCGGGTTCAGGACTCAAGGTGATCAGCTGTTCCGGCAACACGGTGAATGCCAGCATTGGCGGAGGCAAGAAGCTGATCTTCCGGCTCTCCGGCGGACGGCACGGCTATCGCGTGCAGGATGTGAACGCGTCCTCGATCTGGCTTGCGGGTCAGATGCGCACGACCTTCGTGGGCGTGCTGAACCGCAATCACGGGGACATCAACGCACTCATTTCCTATCTGCGGTCCTGATCACTTCACCGCAAGGATGAAGAGACGCGGGAAGGGAAAGAGCAGCAGTCCATCATCCATCACGGGATAGTGGGGGGCGATCGCCTTGGTGTAGTCCGCGAGATAGGCCGTGCGTTCGGCTGGCGTGAGTGGATCGAGATAGGGCCGCAGTCCGGTCGATGACAGCATGTCGATGATGCCCTGGTGCCCCTTCAGCAGGTGATGATAGGACGTCCGCCAGATCTCGAGATGGGTGCAGAGCGGACGCAAGATCTGGTGGTAGCCTTGGGCTGACAGGATCGGCGTGCGGGCCTTGACCGCTTTCGTGAGCTTTGCCGCATAAGCCGGTTTCGCCGCCGTCTTGGCCATGTGCACATGGCTCGGCTCATGGAGATTGTCCGGCATCTGGATGGCCAGCAGGGCGCCGGGTTTCAAAGCAGAGAGAATGCGGGCGAGATGACGTGGATGTTCCGGCACCCACTGGAAGAGCGCGTTGGAAAACACCAGGTCTGCCTCCGGGTTGGGTTGCCAGAGGCTCGCGTCACCGGTGATGAAGCGCGCCTTCGGCACCGCCGCCTTGGCCTTGGCAATCATGGCGTGAGACGAATCAAGGCCGGTCAGCATTGCCTCGGGAAAGGCATCGGCCAGCAGTCTGGTGGAATTGCCCGGGCCGCAGCCGACGTCGTGGATGAGCCGGGGATGGCGGTTGGGAAGACGTGCAATCAGGTCCAGTGCCGGGCGGGCGCGTTCGTTGGCAAAGGAGAGATATTGCTCGGGGTTCCAGTCGGACATGGCACGGCTCGTCGCCCCTTCATGATGTCGGCTGGATTTCAGTACACCGGACAGGTGGGATCTTCCAGCGGCGACAACTGCCAGATGGCATCGTCGGACTTGGAGAGGTCCGCGGCGTTGGGGGCCAGTTCTTCGGCGGCATAGTTGGCGGGATTGACCATGAGCTTACCATTGTGCACGCGCAGCGTTCCGTCCGGTCCGGTTTCCAGCATGAAGGTGCCAGCGTCCCATTCGGGGCGGCAGAGCACGGCCTCTCTCTTTGCTTCACAGACGCCGGCGATGGCGTAGTCCAGCGAGTCGCCGCCGCCCTCCAGACGCTGGCGCAGGTTGAAGCCGATATTCGCCCACATGGTGCCATCGTCCTGCATTTCAGAGGAAAGGCGCACACGGGTCACAGCCTGCTTGGGGTGGCTCGCGAGATGTTCATCCGTATAGACGCGCTGCCAGCAGGGCGATTTCAACAGCCGGTCCTGCAACGCG
>CALMLK010000290.1 GCA_937868035.1 uncultured Alphaproteobacteria bacterium | reverse complement strand
AGGATCCGGCGGCCGTTCCCAACGAATTCCGGTTGTTGATTCCGCATGACCAGACAATTCGCTCCGTGCGCGTGGTCTGGCGCCGAGAGGACTATTGCGGGTTGCATTTCACCAGTCCGCCGAAAGCGCCGCCACCGCGCAAATGGTAGGATCTGAAATCGATTAAGGTCTTTCACACCAATCGTCCTCTAAATCAGGCTTCCTATCATTGGTGGCAAGGGTCATGCCTGGGCAAGACAACCCTGAAGACAACAAGCGTGTCGCGCGTCGCTCGCGCGTTTTGAAACAGGGCAAGATGCTGTTGCCCAACAACATGACCTTGCTCGATTGCACTGTGCGCGATCTCTCCGAAACCGGTGCCAAGCTGATATGTTCCGATCCGGGCGCCATTCCCAACGAATTCAGGCTGGTATTCACGGCGGACCGCATGATGCGCGACGTCAAAGTGGTGTGGCGTCGCCCTGGCATGCTCGGCGTTCAGTTCACATCCGAGCCCCGCAAGGCGCCGTTGCTCAAGTGGTGAATGGGAAGAGCAGGGCAACGCCAGCCATCTGACACCTGTGGCACTGAAATTGCTTTGCCGGAGTTCAGGTGATCCGGAGTGAAGCACATGAATGACCCTGCTGACTTCAAAACCCATACCGCACCGCGGCAACCCGATGAAAACCGCAGGACCGTCCGCATGCGGCGCCTCAAGGAAGCACGGCTGGTCTTCAACAACAGGCAATCTGTGATGAGTTGCATTGTGCGTGATGCCTCGAAGTTCGGCGCGCGGGTGACCATCGGCGAGCCCTATCTGGTGCCATTCGAGTTCGATTTTATGACACCGGGGGAAACACCACGGCAAGCCCGCAAGGTGTGGGTGCGGCAGAACGAGATGGGACTGCAGTTTATTGACTGATTGAGCCCGCGGACCGCCCCGTCAGAGGCAGGTTGCATGGGGCTTGCCTCTGGTGTTTAAGGCGGCTCAACGCCAACACCGGTAGCTCAAGTCCCGCCATGCTCGACAAGACCTTTACGCCAGCTGAAATGGAAGCCCGGCTCTATGCCGAATGGGAAGCCCGCTGCTTTTTCAAGCCGGGCCGCAAGCCCAAGGCCGAACCCTACACCATCGTAATTCCGCCGCCCAACGTGACGGGCTCCCTGCACATGGGACACGCGCTCAACAACACCATTCAGGACATTCTCATCCGCTTCGAGCGCATGCGGGGCCGCGACGTGCTGTGGCAGCCGGGCACCGACCATGCCGGCATCGCCACGCAGATGGTGGTGGAACGGTTGCTCCAGAAGGAAAACAAAACTGACCGCCGCACCATGGGGCGCGAGGCCTTTCTCAAGCGCGTCTGGGAGTGGAAGGCCGAATCGGGCGGCATCATCTCGCAGCAATTGCGCCGCCTCGGCGCCTCCTGCGATTGGTCGCGCGAGCGCTTTACCATGGACGAGGGGCTGTCCAGGGCCGTGCTCAAGGTCTTCGTGCAGCTCTACAAGGAATGCCTGATCTACAAGGACCAGCGGCTGGTGAACTGGGACCCTGTGTTCCAGACAGCGATCTCGGACCTTGAAGTCGAGACGCGCGAGACCAAAGGCGCCATGTGGTCGTTTGCCTATCCGCTGGCCGATGGCCCGGTCGACGGCATCTCGGAAATCGTCATTTCCACAACGCGGCCTGAGACCATGCTGGGCGACGGTGCTGTTGCCGTGCATCCGTCAGACGAGCGCTACAAGAATCTTGTCGGCAAGCTGGTGCGGCTGCCGATCGCCGAACGCCTCATTCCGATCATCGCCGACGAATATCCCGATCCGGAATTCGGCACGGGTGCGGTGAAGATCACCGGCGCGCATGACTTCAATGACTTCGAAGTGGCGCGGCGCAACAACATCCCGCTGATCAAGCTGATGGACACCCAGGCGCGGATGATTTCCACGCCCGAGAACAACGTGCCCGAACGCTATGCCGGCAAGGACCGCTTCAAGGCGCGCGAGATGGTGCTGGCCGAGATCGGGGAGTTGGGCTTCTTCCGCGGCAAGGAGGACAAGGTCATCGCCCAGCCGTTCGGCGACCGCTCCAACGTCGTAATCGAACCGATGCTGACCGAGCAATGGTATGTGAATGCCGGCGAACTCGCCAAACCCGCCATCGCTGCGGTGGAGAAGGGCGACACC
>CALMLK010000289.1 GCA_937868035.1 uncultured Alphaproteobacteria bacterium | reverse complement strand
CGTGGTGAGTGAAATGACGTCGGGCACTGTGACCAAATCCGACCTGTTGACGGCAGCTTGAGAAAGGCCAGATGAACGTGAGCACAGAGACCGCCGCCGCCAAGAGCTTCAATCCCAAGCGGGCCATTGCCGACAAGCTGCGCACGCTGGCGCCGCTGCTCACCCTCGTGGCGCTGGTGGTTTTCTTCTCCTCCACCACCACGACCTTTGCCACGCTCGACAACGCGGTGAACATCATCCGCCAGATGTCCATCACCGGCATCATCGCGGTGGGCCTCACATTCGTCATTCTCACGGCGGAGATTGATCTGTCGGTGGCTGCCGTTGCCAATGCCGTCGGCATCACGGTTGCCTATTTCACGATTCAACCGGACTACGTGAACATCGCCAACATTCCGCTGAATGGAGCGCTGGCGATCATCCTGACGCTGATGTCGGCGCTGGCCTTCGGGCTGATCACGGCCTTCGGCATGACATCGATCGGCATCCCGTCCTTCATCATGACGCTCGCCATCATGCAGATTGCCAATGGCGTTTCGGCGCTGCTGGTGCGCGGCCAGATTGCCTACCAGTATCCAGACCTTGTGACTTTGCTTGGCGCCAAGACGGCTTTCCAGATTCCACTGGGCATTGATGCGGCGGGCAAGGCACTCTTCATTCCGGTGGGATGGACCATCATCGTCTGCCTCGTCTTCTTCATCGTCGGGCATCTGGTGCTCACCTACACGCGCTTCGGACGCTACGTTTACATGGTGGGCGGCAACCGCGAGGCGGCGGAATATTCGGGCGTGAACGTGAAGCTGGTCATCGGCTCCGTCATGGTGATCAGCGCGCTGTGCTCCGGCATCGCCGGCATGCTGGGCGTGGCCTACTTCGGCTCGGCCCAGCAGAACCAGTTCGATACATACTTGCTGGATGCCATTGCCGCCGTTGTCGTGGGCGGCACCAGCCTGTTCGGCGGAAGGGGCGGGATCGGCAATACCATCATCGGCCTCCTCGTGCTCGGCGTGGTGAACAATGGGCTGGATCATATCCAGATGGATTCGTTCCAGAAAATCCTGATCCGCGGACTCATCCTGCTGGCGGCCCTCGTCATCAACGTCTACGTCGAGAAATTCCGCGAGAAGGTCTAGCGGCTTCCTGCACGGCAAGTGCTTCGCGCTGGCGGCTTGATGTGAGTCAAGTCGCGCCACCCGACGGATGTTAGAACTCCCCCGGTTGACGGCCGATGGGAGACGCTGATGTTTCAGGTTCGGATTCACGGGCGGGGCGGACAGGGAGTCGTGACGGCGGCGGAGATGCTGTCGGTTGCGGCCTTCATCGAAGGCAAACACGCCCAGGCCTTTCCCAGTTTCGGCTCCGAGCGCATGGGTGCACCGGTCGTTGCCTTCTGCCGCATTTCCGACCGCGAAATCCGCCTGCGTGAACCGATCCAGGCCCCGGATGCGCTGATCGTGCAGGATGCCACACTGTTCCGTGCCATGGATGTGCTGGAGGGTCTCTCGCCGAGCGGATACCTGCTGGTCAACACCGGCAAGAGCTTCGCTGATATTCATCAGGACGGCATCGCGGCGCGGTTGCCGCAAGGGCACGCGCAAACCGTCGCTGCCACGGAACTGGCGCTCACCCATGTGGGCAGGCCCGCGCCCAATACCTCGCTCCTTGGTGCGTTCACCGCGATGTCGGGACTTGTCTCGCTCGCGTCCGTGGTGGAGGCGATCCGCCGCACGTTTCCCGGCAAGGTGGGCGAGGCCAACGTGATTGCCGCCCGCGCCGCCCATGACATTGTCGCCGCAGCCTTGGGCCGTCCGGCGGCCGCTGCACAGGAGGCTCTCCATGCTTGAGCAAATCGAAGGCTCAAAGGCCATGGCGAAGGTGATCGGCCTCTGCCGCCCGCAGGTGGTCTGCGCCTATCCGATCACGCCGCAGACGCATATCGTGGAGGGACTGGGTGAACTGGTCCGCACAGGTGACGTGCAGAACTGCGAGTTCATCAATGTGGAAAGCGAGTTCGCGGCCCTGTCGGTGGCGATCGGCGCCTCCGCGGCGGGGGCCCGGGCCTATACGGCCACGGCCAGCCAGGGCCTCCTGTTCATGGCGGAGGCGGTCTACAACGCGGCGGGGCTCGGCCTTCCCATCGTGATGACGCTGGGCAACCGTGCCATCGGCGCGCCCATCAACATCTGGAACGATCACTCGGATGCCATGGCGCTGCGCGAGTCCGGCTGGATCCAGCTTTTTGCCGAGCACAACCAGGAAGCAGCCGACCTTCACGTCATCGCCTTCAAACTGGCGGAAGAATTGTCCGTGCCCACGATGGTCTGCGTGGATGGCTTTATCCTCACGCATGCCATGGAACGGATCGACATTCCCGCGCAAGCGGATGTGGATGCCTACCTGCCTCCCTATGAACCCGTGCAGGTGCTGGACCCTGAGGATCCGATTTCCATCGGCGCGATGGTGGGGCCGGATGCCTTCACGGAGGTGCGCTACCTGCAATTCTACAAGCAGCAGACGGCCTTTCGCCTGATCGAGCAGATGGCGCGCGATTTCAGGCAGCGCTTCGGGCGCGAAGCCGGGGGATTGCTGCGGAGCTACGCGATGGACGATGCCGAAACGGTGGTCGTCGCCATGGGTTCGATCAACGGCACCATCAAGGATGTCATTGACGAGATGCGGGGCGAGGGCATTCTTATCGGCCTTGTCAGCCTCGTCACCTTCCGGCCGTTCCCGGCCAAGGCATTGCGCGAGGCGCTGACGCAGGCGCGCGACGTGATCGTGATCGACAAGAGCCTCGATCCGGGAATGGGCGGACCATTGGCAAGCAACATCGCCATTGCGCTGCGCGACATGCCGCAATCGCCCCACATGCACGCGGTGATCGCAGGGCTTGGCGGCCGTCCCGTCACCAAGGCATCGCTGCACCGCGTCTTCCGGCAGGCGCTGATCCAGCCGTGGGAAGGCCCGCATTTCATGGACCTCAACGAGCGTGTCATCGCGCGGGAAATCCACCGCAAGGGCAAGGCGCGGCGGTCGGGTCCATCGGCGGAGAATGTGCTGAAGATTCTGGAGCGCGAGCGGGCCGAGCGGGCCCAGCGCGCCGACGCCGAACGCCAGGCAGCGGCGGAGAAGGAGACATCGTGATGAACGAGATCCAGAAGCTCAAATTCTACCAGAAGGGTACGCTTACTGTCGGCAACCGCCTCGTCGACGAAGCGGAGCGCAACGTTCAGGCCAGCCTGTCGCGCTCCAACTCGCTCACCTGCGGGCACCGCGCCTGCCAGGGCTGCGGCGAGGCGCTGGGGGCGCGCTACGCGATCGACGCCGCCATGCGGGCGAGCGGCGGCAATCTCATCGCCGTCAACGCCACGGGTTGTCTGGAAGTCTTCACCACGCCCTATCCGGAAACGTCGTGGCAGATGCCGTGGATGCATTCGCTCTTCGGCAATGCGGCGGCTGTGGCAACAGGCGTCGCCGCGGCGATGCGCGTCACGGGGCGGGCTGGCACGCGCGTCGTTGCCCAGGGCGGAGACGGCGGCACCACCGACATCGGCTTCGGCTGCCTTTCCGGCATGTTCGAGCGCAACGATGACGTGCTCTACATCTGCTATGACAACGAAGGCTACATGAACACGGGCGTGCAGCGCTCGTCCGCCACGCCGCCTGCGGCGCGCACGGCGACGACGCCGACCCTGGGCGATGAACCCGGCAATGTCTTCGGCACGGGCAAGTTTGTTCCCAAGATCGCGGTCGCCCACGACATTCCCTATGTGGCCACCGCGAGCGTCGCCGACCTGCATGATCTTGAAGCCAAGGTGACAAAGGCGATGGGCATTCGCGGTGCGCGCTATATCCAGATCAATGTGCCGTGCCCCCTCGGTTGGGGTGCGGCCTCGCATGACACCATCCGCCTCGCGCGGCTTGCCATTGAAACCGGACTGTTCCCCATCTTCGAGGCGGAGGGCGGACACATCACCCATGTGCGCAAGATCAGGCAGCCCAAGCCGGTGACGGAGTATCTCAGGCTCCAGCGCCGCTTTGCCCATCTGTTCAAGGGTGGTGTCCCGGACCCGCGGGTGGCGCGCATCCAGGCCATTGCCGAGCGCCATATCGCGGAGTTCGGATTGACCGAGGCCGTGGCAACGGCAGCAGCGGGAGCGGCGACATGAAACATCCCTATGCGATTGCGCTCGATGTGGGCACCAGCAAGCGGAACCTGACCGGCTCCTGGCGCACCGTGCGGCCGGAATATGTGGACCGCCTGCCGCCCTGCAACGCCGCCTGCCCGGCCGGCGAGGACATTCAGGCCTGGCTCTTCCATGCGGAAGCGGGTGACTATGAAAAGGCCTGGCGCGCCCTCACGCTGAACAATCCGTTGCCCGCCATCATGGGCCGCGTCTGCTATCACCCCTGCGAAGGCGCCTGCAACCGCGCCAGCATCGACGAGGCGGTGGGCATCAATTCGGTGGAACGCTTCCTGGGTGATCTTGCGATCGAGAAGGACTGGCAGTTCGAGCCGCCTGCGGTGGAGAGTGGCAAGACGGTGCTCGTCGTGGGGGCGGGTCCTGCCGGGCTGTCGGCGGCCTATCACCTGCGGCGCATGGGCCATGGCGTCACGCTGCGCGAGGCGGGGCCGCTTGCGGGGGGCATGATGCGCTTCGGGATCCCGAAGTACCGCCTGCCGCGCAACATCATCGACGCGGAAGTGAAGCGCATCACCAACATGGGAGTGACGCTGCATCTCGACAGCAAGGTGGCCGACATCCAGGAGGAGATGATGGCGGGCGGATATGATGCGGCGTTCCTCGCCGTCGGCGCGCATATCGCCAAGCGCGCCTACATCCCCGCAGCAGGTGCCGCCAAGGTGCTCGACGCGGTGCAATTGCTCCGGTCCATGGAAGGTGAGGCGCCGCCGCTCCTTGGCCGCAAGGTCGTCGTCTATGGCGGCGGCAACACGGCCATCGATGTGGCCCGCACGGCGCGCCGCCTCGGCGCCGAGGAAGCAATCATCGTCTATCGCCGCACCCGCGAGAAAATGCCGGCCCATGACTTCGAAGTGGAAGAGGCCTTGGAAGAGGGCGTCTCGATGAAGTGGCTCTCCACCATCAAGACCATCGACGGCGGCACCCTGCAGATCGAAAAAATGGCGCTGGACGACAAGGGTTTTCCGCAGCCGACGGGCGAATATGAAACGCTCGATGCCGACAGCCTCGTGCTCGCGCTGGGGCAGGACGTGGACCTGTCGTTGCTGGAGAAAGCGCCGGGCGTGGTGATCGAGAATGGCGTGGTCAAGGTGGGTCCCGACATGATGACGGGTTGCGCCGGCGTGTTTGCGGGCGGCGACATGGCGCCCTCCGAACGCACCGTGACCGTGGCCGTGGGGCACGGAAAAAAAGCTGCGCGTCATATCGACGGTTATCTGCGCGCGGCACCCTATGCACCGGCGGAAAAGCATGGCCTCGCGTCACCCGAGCGCCTCAACACCTGGTACTATGAGGATGCCCCGCCCACGGTGCGGCCGATGCTGGAGGCGGCACGGCGCGTGCGCAGTTTCGCCGAGGTGCAGGGTGGGCTTGACGAGACGAACGCGCTCTATGAGGCGCGGCGCTGTCTCTCCTGCGGCAACTGTTTCGAATGCGATAATTGCTACGGCGTCTGCCCGGACAATGCCATCATCAAGCTGGGTGCGGGCAACCGCTTCCGCATCGATTCCGACTATTGCAAAGGTTGCGGCCTGTGCGCCGCCGAATGCCCCTGCGGG
>CALMLK010000288.1 GCA_937868035.1 uncultured Alphaproteobacteria bacterium | reverse complement strand
CACCGACGATGCGACGAAGCCCAAATTGCTGCAGGCCATGCCCGGACTGAAGGAGCGCGCCAAGACACTGGTGGAACTGCTGAAGGGTGCGGCCTTCCTCTATGTGCAGCGTCCCCTGCCCATGGATGACAAGGCGAAGCAGATTCTGGCCGATGGCGGACAGGCGGCACTTGCGGCCCTGCAGCCGGTCCTGGGCGGAGCGTCCGCGTGGTCGGCCCCGGCGCTGGAGGCCGCGGTGAAGGCTCATGCCGAACAGACCGGAATCAAGCTGGGCAAATTCGCACAGCCGCTCCGCGCCGCGCTGACGGGAACTTCCACCTCACCCGGTATCTTTGATGTGCTCGAAGTTCTGGGACGGGAGGAAGCGCTCGCCCGCATTGCGGACCACGCCGCCACTTGACCCTGGCGCGTATCAAATGCGACGCTTTATCGTTCCGAAGTCGCAAATAGTGCAGCATGGTTGACCTTTTTGGTGCGCCGCAATAGTGTCTGTCGAACAAGTGGGAGTCCGTGATGGCCGAGAGCAAAAAGACCGCCAAGCTGGAATTTGAAGGCAAGACGGTGACGTTGCCCGTCCACTCCGGTTCGATCGGACCGGATGTGATCGACATCGCATCGCTCTACAAGGAAACGAAGGCCTTCACCTTCGATCCGGGGTTCACCTCCACGGCCTCCTGCGAATCCACCATCACCTACATTGACGGTGACGCTGGCGTTCTCCTCTATCGCGGCTACCCCATCGAGCAACTGGCCGAACAGGGCGACTTCATCGAGACCTGCTATCTGCTGCTCTATGGCGAATTGCCCACGCCTGCCGAACGGCAGAAGTTTGAAAACACCATCACGCGCCACACCATGGTGCATGAGCAGATGGCGCTTCTTTTCCGCGGCTTCCGCCGTGACGCGCATCCGATGGCGGTCATGGTGGCCGTGGTGGGCGCGCTCTCGGCCTTCTATCACGACTCGGTCGACATCAACGATCCGCGCCAGCGCGAAATCGCCTCGCACCGCATGATCGCCAAGCTGCCGACGATTGCGGCCATGGCCTACAAGTATCACATCGGCCAGCCCTTCGTTTATCCGAAGAACGACCTCTCCTATGCGGGCAATTTCCTGCACATGTGCTTTGCGGTGCCGTGCGAGGAGTACAAGGTGAACCCGGTGATGGCGCGCGCCATGGACCGCATCTTCGTGCTGCACGCCGACCATGAGCAGAACGCCTCCACTTCCACCGTGCGTCTTGCGGGCTCGTCGGGGGCCAATCCGTTTGCCTGCATTTCCGCCGGCATCGCCTGCCTGTGGGGCCCGGCGCATGGCGGCGCCAACGAGGCCGCCCTCAAGATGCTGTCGGAAATCGGCCGGCCCGAGAACATTCCGGACTTCATCTCCAAGGTGAAGGACAAGAACTCCAACGTGCGCCTGATGGGTTTCGGGCATCGCGTGTACAAGAACTACGATCCGCGCGCCAAGATCATGCAGGCCACGGCCAAGGAAGTGTTTGACCAGTTGGGCCTCGTGGAGGACCCTCTTCTGCAGGTGGCGCAGGAACTGGAGAAGGTGGCGCTGTCGGATGAATATTTCATCTCGCGCAAGCTCTATCCGAATGTGGATTTCTATTCCGGCATCATCCTGCGCGCCATGGGCTTCCCCGTGAGCATGTTCACCGTGCTCTT
>CALMLK010000287.1 GCA_937868035.1 uncultured Alphaproteobacteria bacterium | reverse complement strand
CCCACTGCATGCAGGCGACAGGCCCGTACGGGAACAGTCCCTCCATTTTCTCCCCGCACCCCCATGCCGCCGTGAACCCTCGGGCCAGATTGTCCGTCACCCCGGCGAAGGCCGGGACGGGTCTGCAATTCGTGCTGTGCAAAAATGCCTCGGCAGGCTCACCTCGCCGCACAGCGTGCGCGGCTTTGCATGCGATGGCGTGCGGTCGGGTTTCCTCATGCAAGCCCAACAAAAAAACTCCCCCATGTCATGGAGGAGTTTGCTGGTCAGTCAGAACTGCCTTTACTTGCGCTTCGCCTTCTTGGCCTTCTTCGCCGGCTTGGCGGATTTCTTTGCGGATTTCTTCGCGGATTTCTTCGCGGGGCGGGTGGCCTTGGCGGCCTTGCGAGCCTTGCTCACGATGGCGGCTTCCACCATGATTTCCACGTCGATGCCGGGGGCGGCAAGTTTCGATTCCACCGTGGCGCGGGCGGGCGTCTGGCCCGGCACCACCCACTGGTCCCACACCGAATTCATCTCGGCCCAGGTCTTGATGTCGGTGAGCCAGATGTTGGCCTTGACGATATTGGTCTTGTTGGTGCCCGCTTCCTTCAGCGTCTCGTCGATCTGGTCGAGAATGTCCTTGGTCTGCTCGGCCACCGACTTGCCCAGCGCCTTCTCGGGCGTGTAGCCCGCGAGATAGACCATGCCGTTGTGGATGACGGCCGCGCTCATGCGCTTGCCGGGTTCGATGCGCTTCAATGCCATTGTGTTGCTCTCCTTGGAATTGCCACTGGCGCTCTAGCCAAGTTTCGCCACCGCTTCAATGACCGACAGCAACACGCGCGGCAATGTCTCGAAGGCGTAAGGCGCGTGCAGCCGTTCCAGCCAGGTGTGATAGTCGCGGCCCCAGGGGCCGATGTTGATGCAAGGCCACCCGCCGGGCGCGGGCATGGTGAAGCCGCTCCCCCAGATCGGCGTGTTGGCGGCCACCACGGAGAGATCGCCTGCCGCCTCGCCATAGAAGCTCATGTCGGAAATGCCGGCGAAGAAATTGACCTCGCCCAGGCCGAAGGGCGTTACCGCAGACGAGATGGCCCGGCGCAGCGGCCCGTCCTTCAACAACACTGCAGGATAGGGAATGGACCCGAAGCCGAGGATCACCGCCGGCCCCCGCACGTCATTGGCCTTCACCAGGGCTGCAAAGGCAAGCCGCGTCTGCTCCGGAAGAGACAAGGCCGGATCGGGCGTGAAGGCCGGCATGGGAAAATCGGACGCGCGCTGCAGCGCAATCTTCTGCCCGCTGCGCGCCTCCGCCGCGGTCACGGCGTCAGCGGCGAGGTCCATGGCGATATCAAGCACCTCCGCCCCGGACTGGCGGTGTTGCAACGTATTCCAGTAGGCGAAGGCGGAGGCGGGCGTCGTCACATTGTAACCCTGCTTGCCATCCTTGGCGAAAAGCGCGGTCGGGGGCGCCGCAACTTCGTCGCCGGTGCGGTCCGACAGGCGCGGAGACAACTCGATCGCCCGCACCAGTTCCGCCATCACGTAAGCGGCATTCACGCCCAGTTGCGCATATCCCGCATGGACGGGTACGCCCTCCACATGCGCGCACAGAAGCTGCTTGCCGATCGAACCATAGGTGACGATCCGTCCGGTGCGCCCATCCTCCTGGTCCGAGATCGAATCGAGATTGATGACCAGTGCAATATCAAGGCCGTGCTGCTCCGCGGCATCACGCAATTGCGCAATGGCGGCCCGCGCCCCGGCAGACCGTTCCTCCTCGTCCGAGACACCGAGGAACAGCAGTGTGGCATCGCCGCCATAGGCCTCCATGGCGGCAAGCCCTGCGGCAAGTCCTGCCTTCATGTCGAGAAGGCCGCGCCCCGGCAGGAACGTGCCGCTTTCGAGGTCAGCCAGCGCCAGCGCACTTTCGCCACTGTTCTGGAGCCTCGCGATCATGGCCCGCGCCAGTGCCGCCGGCTTCAGCGCCACGTCCGTCAGTGCGCCATAGTCCTCGATGGTCACGGTATCGAAGTGTCCGGTCAGCACGACCGTCCGCCGCGACTGTCCCCGCTTCAACGCAAAGACGTTGCTGCGCCCGAACGGGTCACCGGGGATTGCCGCAACCCAGGCCGCGTCAAAATGCTGAAGTTCGCCAGCCAGCCGGTGCGGCAGGGCCGCTTCGTCGGCTGTTCCCGTTACCGACGGCCAGCCCGTCAGGAGAAGCGACAGCGCCTTGGCCCGCGCCGCGAGTTCGCTCGTCATGCCAGGCCCGCGTCATGAGCGAGAACGGCGTTAAGCAGCACTTGCGCGCCCGCACCGCATTCTTCCAGCGTCGTCGATTCCGATTCGTTGTGGGAGATGCCGCCGAGGCAGGGTACGAAGATCATCGTGGTGGGCGCCACGCGCGCAATATAGGCCGCGTCATGGCCCGCGCCGGACGCCATCTCGCGGGAGGCGAAACCAGCCTGATCGGCGCCCTGCTGCACGCAGCGGATCAGCTCCGGGGCAAACTTCACCGCCGGCGATTTCCAGATGCACTTTTCTTCGAGGTCGAGATTCAGGTCCGCCGCGATTTTCGGAAGCGCCGCCTGGTATTCCGCCTCCATGGCGTCGAGCACGCGCTCGTCCGGATGGCGCAGGTCAACGGTGAAGAACACTTCGCCGGGCACCACGTTGCGGCTGTTGGGACGGTTCTCGATCAGCCCCACGGAAGCCACGCCGGGCAAATGCGCCATGCCGACCTGATGGATGGCCTCGATCATGCGCGAGGCCCCCAGCAGCGCGTTCTTGCGCAGCCCCATGGGTGTTGCACCCGTATGGCTCTCCTGACCCCGCACCGTCACCTCATACCAGCGCATGCCCTGCACACCGGTGACGACACCGATCATCTTCCCTTCGGCCTCAAGGATCGGGCCTTGCTCGATGTGCAATTCGAACATCGCGCTGAAGGTGATGGCGCCCGCCTTGTGCTTGCCCTTGTAGCCAATGCGTTCCAGCTCATCGCCGAGCTTGATGCCCTGACGGTCTTCGCGGCTGTAGGCAAACTCAGGGGTGAACACACCGGCATAGACGCCGGAGCACAACATGGCGGGTGCAAAGCGCGAACCTTCCTCATTCGTCCAGTTCACGATCATGATGGGCGCGTTGCTCTCGTAGCCCATGTCCACCATCGTCCGGAGTGCTTCCAGGGGACCGAGCACGCCCAGAACCCCGTCGAACTTCCCACCCGTCGGTTGCGTGTCGAGGTGAGAGCCCATGGCAATGGGGGCGAGGTCCTTGCGTTTGCCGGGGCGCGTCGCAAACATGTTGCCGACTTCATCTACCTCGACGGTGCATCCCAGCGCCTCGCACTGGGCCTTGAACCAGTCGCGCACCTTCTTGTCTTCATCCG
>CALMLK010000286.1 GCA_937868035.1 uncultured Alphaproteobacteria bacterium | reverse complement strand
CGCCCGTCCCGTGACTTCCGCCCCGCTTCCGCCGCTCGACCCCAGCTTCTTCGACGCCGCCCAGACGGCGAAAGCCTGGCCGTTCGAGGAAGCGCGCAAGCTCGTGGCGCGGCTCAAGAAGACCTGCAAGAAAGAAGCGCTGTTCGAGACCGGCTACGGCCCCTCGGGCCTGCCCCATATCGGCACCTTCGGCGAAGTGGCGCGCACCACCATGGTGCGCACGGCCTTCCGGCTGCTGACGCGCGACGACATCCCGACGCGGCTGCTGTGCTTTTCCGACGACATGGACGGCATGCGCAAGATTCCGGACAACGTGCCGGACAAGGGCTTTCTCGAGCCGCATCTGCACAAGCCGCTCACGTCGGTTCCGAACCCGTTCGGCGGCGACTATGAGAGCTTCGGGCATCACAACAACGCCATGCTGCGCCGCTTCCTCGACACCTTCGGCTTCGACTACGAATTCGCCAGCGCCACGGAATACTACAAGGCCGGACGCTTCGACGAGGTGCTGATCCGCGCACTCGAGAAGTACGACGACATCATGGCGGTGATGCTGCCCACGCTGGGCGAGGAGCGCCAGGCCACCTATTCGCCTTTCCTGCCGATCTCGCCCACGTCGGGCCGCGTTCTCTATGTGCCGCTGAAGGCTGTGAATCCGAAGCAGGGCACCATCACCTTCGCCGACGAGGACGGCACGGACGTGACGGTTGATGTACGTGGCGGCCGCACCAAGCTGCAGTGGAAGCCCGACTTCGGCATGCGCTGGGCGGCACTGGACGTCGACTTCGAAATGTTCGGCAAGGACCACCAGACCAACGCGCCGATCTACGACCGGATCTGCGAGATCCTCGGCGGCAAGGCGCCGGAGCATTACGTCTACGAACTCTTCCTCGATGACGTGGGCCAGAAGATTTCCAAGTCGAAGGGCAACGGCCTCACCATCGACGAGTGGCTGACCTATGCCGACACGGAGTCGCTGGCGCTCTACATGTACAACAAGCCGCGCGAGGCAAAGAAGCTCTACTTCGACGTGATCCCGCGCGCCGTGGATGAATACGCCCAGTTCCTCGCCGCCTACCCCAAGCAGGCGGATGCCAAGGACAAGCTGATGAATCCGGTGTGGCACATCCACAGCGGCAAGCCTCCGGCGCCGGAACCGGGCAACGTCACCTTTGCCTTGCTGCTCAACCTGGCAACCGTGGCCAACACGGAAGACAAGGACGTGATGTGGGCTTTCATCAAGCGCTACATGCCGGAGCTTTCCCCGCAGACCAACCCGCGGCTGGACAAGCTGGTGGGCTTTGCCATCCGCTACTTCCAGGATTTCGTGAAGCCGGCCAAGCAGTACAAGCAGCCGGATGAAACCGAGGCGAAGGCGCTGGCCGACCTGTCGGCGGGCCTGGGTCTGCTGCCCGAGGGCACGTTGCCGGAGGACATCCAGAAGGTCGTCTACGACGTGGGCCGCCGCCCGCCCTAGACCACGACCCAGAAGGATGGCTCGGTGGGCGTGGCCCAGACCTGGTTCAATATGCTCTATCAGGTGCTGCTGGGTGAGGAGCGCGGGCCCCGTTTCGGCTCCTTCGTGGCGCTCTACGGGATCGCCAACACCCGGGCCCTGATTGGCAGGGCCCTGCGCGGGGAACTGGTGAAATAGTGCCCGTTCAAATGAGGGCTTGAATTTTTGTCGCAGCCGGTACATATTCCCGGCGTCGACGTACGGCCGATTAGGCTCGGCTCCGCACTTCTAAACTGCAAGTGTTCCAAGCCACCTCTTTCCAAAACATCGATAGGCTGTCGCCCGTGACAGCAATTCCGCAGTCCGAGCGTGACACAAGCTACTAGAAGGAATGCAAATATGCCGACAGGCACAGTCAAGTGGTTCAACTCCCAGAAGGGCTTTGGATTTATTCAGCCGGAAACCGGCGGCCCGGACGTGTTCGTCCACATCTCCGCCGTTGAGCGCGCTGGCATGAACGGCTTGAACGAAGGCCAGAAGGTCTCGTTCGAAGTCGTCGCCGACCGCCGCTCGGGCAAGTCTTCGGCCGACCAGCTCAAGGCTATCAAGTAATCATCCTGATCCAGCGCCTCATGCCAGCCACGGATGTACTGGCGGCAAGGGGAATGTAAAGTCTGGTTCCAGGGAAGGAAGCCGCGTCTGCGAGAGGACGCGGCTTTTGTTTTTTTGTCTCGAAAGGAGATCTGAATGAAGATCATTGTCCGCGACAACAATGTCGAACAGGCGTTGCGCGTGTTGAAGAAGAAGATGCAGCGTGAAGGCCTGTTCCGCCAGTTGAAGCAGGGCGAGGCCTTCGAGAAGCCGTCGGAAAAGCGTGTGCGCGAGAAGGCCGAGGCCATCCGCCGGGCCCGCAAGGCTCAGCGCAAGAAGATGCAGCGTGAGGGCCTCCTGCCCATGCCGAAGCCGAAGCCCCGTGTTCCGCGCCCCGGCCAGAACCGCAGCCCGTTCAATCCGGACGGTCCGCAGGCTTCCGTCGTTCCCGCGAAGACCTAACCGAACCTGCCCTTCAGCCGCCGCTCCAGCCCGCGCCGCACCTCGCGGTAGGATTCTAGGATCTGCTCGCGCGAGCCATGCACGTGCGAGGGATCGGGCGTCGGCCAGTATTCCACGTCGATCGCCATGGTCTTGGCCATCTCCCGCGCATAGGCGTCCGCCTCCGGCGACAGCGTGATGGCAAGATCGAAGGCCGAGTCGGCGAGGTCATCCACCGAATGCGGGCGGTGGCGCGTCAGGTCCAGCCCCACCTCGTCCATGATCAGCCCCACGAAGGGATCGGGATCGCCGGCATGAATGCCGGCTGACGCCACATAGATCTTGTGGCCGAAGGCGGCATGCATGAGGGCCGCCGCCATGGGCGAACGGATGGCGTTGTGCGTGCAGATGAACAGCACCGCCGACGGCATCTTCTTCTCCAAGCTCATCCCCGCCACACCAGTGCGCAAATGAGGGTGAAAAGCCGCCGCGCCGTGTCCATGTCGGTTTCAACCTTGCCCTTGAGGCGCTCCATCAGGATTTCGCTGCCTTCGTTGTGCAGTCCGCGGCGCGCCATGTCGACGGTCTCGATCTGCGCCGGCGTACCAAGCTTGATCGCCTCGTAGTAGCTGTCGCAGATCTGGAAGTAGTCCTTGACGATGCGCCGGAACGGCGTAAGCGAAAGCCCGAAGGCCATCAGCGGCCGCTGCGCCTCGTCGCGCACGTCAACCACAAGCCGCCCCTCATGGGTGGACAGCACCAGATGATAGGGCCCCGCCATGCCGTTGCTCAGCGCAAAGCGGTTGTCCTCGATGAGGTCGTAGATGGCGGTGTTGCGTTCGTGCTCGGCCTCCGGTGAGGGGCCACGCCCGATCGATTCATCAACCTCGATTGCGGAAAGGCGGTTCGCAGGGCGCGGGCTCATGCCCCGTGCTCCGGCGTCGTCCCGGTCGACCAGGCGGGGCCGAGATCATCAAGGCTCACGTCGATGCAGGCAACCTCAAGCGCGATCACGTGACCGCCCGAGAACGTCATGGTGATGGTGCCACCGGGATTGTCCTCACCACCCGCCGGTGCGAAGGAGCGGGCGAGCAGCGACAAGACCGTGAGATCGCCCAGTCCTTGCGGGCCCTGGCGTTGCACGCGGGTGACATCGTTGATCGAGACGCCGGTGCGCCGCCGCTGCCGCTCCGGCAGCGCGTCCCAGGCAAAGCGGTTGGCCACAAATGCAAAGCGCCGCTGCCGCTTCAGGTAGCTCACGTCAGCAAAGCGGATCACAGCATCCTGCATCTGCGCAGAGATGACGCCCAGATCTTCCGCATCGAACGCCGTGAGATGCAGCAAGGGATTATCCTGAAATGCGGGTGACGTCAGCGCCGCAGGCCTGGAGCTTTTCCTCCAGTGATTCGAAGCCGCGGTCGAGATGATAGACCCGGTGCAGCATGGTCTCGCCTTCGGCCGCGAGCCCCGCGATCACCAGCGTTGCAGACGCGCGCAGGTCGGTTGCCATCACGTCGGCGCCCGTCAGTTTCTTGACGCCGCGCACCTCCGCCATGTCGCCATGCAGGTGAATGTCGGCGCCAAGCCGTGCCAGTTCCTGCACATGCATGAAGCGGTTCTCGAAGATCGTCTCGCGGATATGCGATGTGCCGTGCGCCTTGGTCATCAGGCCCATGAACTGCGCCTGCAGGTCGGTGGGGAAACCGGGGTAGGGATCGGTCGTCACGTCAACAGGCAGGATGCCCGAGCCATTGCGGCGCACGCGCAGGCCCTCGTTGGTCGTCTCCACGCTGATGCCGGCGCGCTGCATGGTGAGCAGCACGGTCTCAAGCGTGTCGGCGCGCGCACCGCAGAGCGTCACGTCGCCGCCCGTCATGCCCGCCGCCATGGCATAGGTGCCCGCCTCGATGCGGTCCGAGATCACCGTATGTTCGGCTCCGTGCAGCGAGGTGACGCCGGTGATCTTCAGCGTGCGCGTGTGGATGCCTTCGATCTTGGCGCCCATCTTGACGAGGCATTCCGCCACGTCGCCGATTTCGGGTTCCGTCGCGGCGTTTTCGATGATGGTGTCGCCCTGCGCGAGCACGGCCGCCATCAGAGCTGCATGCGTTGCGCCGACCGAGACCTTGGCAAACGAGATGTGACCGCCCTTGAGGCCGTTCTTGGCCTTGGCCAGCACGTAGCCGTTCTCGATGTCGCAGACAGCACCGAGCTTCTCCATCGCCTGCAGGTGCATGTCGACGGGCCGCGTGCCGATGGCGCAGCCGCCGGGCAGTGACACCTTGGCTTCGCCGCAGCGGGCAATCAGCGGGCCCAGCACCCAGAAGGAGGCGCGCATCTTGGACACGAGTTCATAGGGCGCGGTGGTATCGACGATCGATTTCGCGGAAATCTTCAGCGTCTCTCCGGCAAGGCCGGACTGGCCCGCACGCTTTCCCGCCGTCATGATGTCGACGCCGTGGTTGTTGAGGATCTTCTGCAGGCGCAGCACGTCGGCCAGGCGCGGCACGTTGTGCAGCGTCACCGTTTCGGGCGTGAGCAGCGGAATGATCATCAGCGGCAGCGCGGCGTTCTTCGCCCCCGAGATGTCGATGGTGCCGTTGAGCTTGTTCCCGCCGCGGATACGGATGCGATCCATGTGATGGCTGTTCCCTGAAGTGGCCCCTGGGGACAAGGGCCGAAGCGTCCCGATTGTGCTCGTTACAAGCATACATGGCGGCTTTGGGGCAACCGATATGTTGCAGGTGCGAAATGAATGGCAGCCCTGCGTGAGGGCCGGGAGGGCGGGACAATGGGGACATTGCCACCCTTGCGGGGCCGTGGCGGTGCCCCATAACCTGCCGGCATGCCCGTGACCCCCCAGACCCCCGTGACCCCTGTGATCGACCGTGCGGCCATCGCAGCCGCATATCCCCGCTTTGCTTCGCACATCCGCCGCACGCCCGTGGTCCAGGTGGCTGCGGAGGATTTCGGCCTCGACCTGCCACCCCTCACGTTCAAGCTGGAGTTTCTCCAACACACGGGCTCGTTCAAGGGCCGCGGGGCCTTCGCCAACCTGACGCTCCGCGACGTGCCGGAGGCGGGCGTGACGGCGGCTTCCGGCGGCAACCATGGCGCGGCGGTGGCCTATGCCGCGCAGCGCCTGGGCCACGCCGCCCGCATCTTCGTGCCCGCCATTTCATCACCCGCCAAGCAGGCGCTGATCCGGGGTTATGGGGCCGAGCTTGTGGTGGGCGGCGACCGCTACGACGAGGCGCTGGCCGGCTGCGAGGCCCATGCTGCCACCTCCGGCGCCCTCAAGGTGCATGCCTTCGAACAGCGGGAAACCCTGCTGGGGCAAGGCAGCGTCGGCCTCGAACTGGAGGAGCAGGCCCCGGACATTGACACCCTGCTGGTGGCGACCGGCGGCGGCGGACTGATCGGCGGCATCGCCGCCTGGGTCGAGAACCGCGTCCGCATCGTCTCCGTGGAGCCGGAACTTGCTCCCACCCTGCATGATGCCTTGCGGGCGGGGCATCCGGTGGAGGCCCCGGGCAGCGGCGTGGCCGCTGATTCGCTCGCCCCCCGCAAGGTGGGGTCGCTCATGTTCCCGCTGGCCCAGCGCTATATCCACAGCGCCATCCTCGTGCCCGATGCGGCCATCAGCGCGGCGCAGCAGTCGCTCTGGAATGTGCTCCGCGTGGTGGTCGAGCCGGGTGGCGCCACGGCGCTGGCTGCGCTGCTCTGCGGCGCCTACAGACCGGCGAAGGATGAGC
>CALMLK010000285.1 GCA_937868035.1 uncultured Alphaproteobacteria bacterium | reverse complement strand
GGAATATGTGCTGGGCTGGCTGCCCAAGGGCACCCACCAGTGGGAGAAGTTCATTACCCCCGCGGAACTGAAGGGCTGGCTCACCGGCAATGGCGGCGACGTGAAGGACGAAAGCGGCGTCACCTATCATCCCCTTGCCGGAGATTGGCGGCGCTCGCGCGACATGGGCGTCAATTACATGATGGTGGCGCAGAAAGCCGCTTGAGTCAGTTGCGCGTCACGGGCTTGGAGCGGAAGCGCGCCACTGTTTCGCGCTCGGCGCGGCGCATGGCGAGCGGCGGCAGGCCCTTGGCCATCAACTGCAGGTCTTCCAGAACCATCCGCCCCATGTCCTTGAAGGCGGAATCAAGTGCGCCGGCGCGATGGGCCGAGAGCAGGAAATTCTCCAGCTTGCGGACGCGGTGATCGCGCGGCAGCGGCTCTTCCGGGAAGACATCACTCGCGGCCTTGATGTGCCCCCGCGCCACCGCGTCCATGAGCGCGTCAAAATCGACAACGCCAGCCCGGCTGAGCAAGATGAAACTTGCGCCCTTGCGCATGCGGGCAAAGGAGTCCGCGCCGAGGAAGCCGCCGTTTTCCGTGGTGACGGCCGCAAGGACAAAGATGACATCGCTCTTCGTCAGCACCTCGTCGAGGGACGCAGGTTCCACCCCGGCCTCGCGCAACACGCTGGCGGGCAGCCACGGGTCATGGGCCCGCACCTGCGCGCGGAAGGGCTGCAGCAGGCGGTTGAGCGCTCGCCCGAGATCGCCGAAGCCGATCACTCCGATCTCGCTCCCCGACAGGAGACGCGCCTCGCCATTGCCGTCACCGCCCCACAATTCCTCGCCGCGGCGAAACGCCCGGTCTGCGCCCGCAATGTTGCGTTCGAGCGAGAGGGCAAAGCCCAGCCCGATTTCGGCAACCGCCTGGGCAAAGACCTTGCCCGTCGACAAAACATGGATGCCGCGTGCGAAACACTGGGCATAATCCATGTTGTCGAGGAAATTGGATTCGACGTTGAGCACCGCCTTGAGCCGTTTCGCCTTGGCCAGTAGTTCCGGTGGCAGCGGCGGCTGGCCGATGATGTAGTCAATCTCGCCGATTGTGTTTTCGAGCAGCGCAAGCCCTGCGGTCCCTTCACCCTCCACGATGCGGAAATCGCGGCGCAGAAGCGCCAGTTTCTCCGGCGTGAAAATGAGGTCCAGTGAACGCGGTTCGGGGATGGAGAAGACGAGGGGGCGTTGATCGGTCATGCCCCATTGTGACGGAACTGCCGGGAGCGATCAATTGCCGCCGGGAGGAACGTTTTGACGCGCCGGTGCGTTTATCCAGACCGGGGGCCAGCGGAGCGAACCCATGCCAAGATCGCAAGTCCCCGGACAAAGCCCGGCACCCCCGCAACCCGTGGAACCCGTGGAGGAACGCCCGGGCGTCTCCGTGACCCGCGGCACGCGGCCCAGCATCATGTCGGAACACCACGCACCGCCTGCCGGGCATGAGGCACGCCCTGCGGGAGAGCAGTCCCACGCCCGTTCTCACCATCCCTATCTCCGTCTGGCGCTGATGGCGGTCCTCTCTTTCATCGTCATGTATTTCCTGATGTACGCCATGGTGGATGTGACGGCGAACGTCTTCAACAGCCTCAACCAGGTCTACATGGCAGGCCTGATGACGGCCCCCATGGTGCTGATCGAACTCGCCCTGATGCATTTCATGTATGGCAACGCCCGCCTCAACGTGCTGTGGGCGGTGCTGGCCTTGCTGGCGGGCATCTTTTTCTGGCTGGGCATTCGCACGCAGACGGCGATCGGCAACGAGCAGTTCCTGCGCTCGATGATCCCCCACCATGCGGGCGCCTTGCTGATGTGCGAAAAAGCGCCGGTAACGGACGAACGTATCCAGGCCCTGTGCCAGCAGATCATCGCAGGCCAGCAACGCGAAATCGATCAGATGAAGCAGTTGCTCGCAACGCCGCAGTAGGCGCGCGGGATCAATTCCCGTCTTCGGGCAGGCGCGGCAGAGGATGGACGGCGATTCCCTCTTCGATCAGCGACTTCGCCTCGTCGTGGCTGGCATTGCCGTAAATGCCGCGCTCTTCCGTCTCACCGTAGTGAATCTTGCGCGCCTCGTCGGCGAACTTGTCGCCCACGTTTTCGGCGTTCTCCGTCACGTGGCGGCGGATGTCGCGCATCAGCGCCATCATCTGCTGCATGCGGGGGTCTGTGCCACCCGCCACCTTGCGCGCGCCGCCGCCATCGCCCGCGCTCTTCTTGGTGGACCGCGCGCCCAACCCCGGCGCCATCAACTGTTTTTCCACCCGGTTGGAGCCGCAGTGCGTGCATTCCACAAACCCGCGCTTCGCCTGCGTCTCGAACGCCTCGGAGTTCGAGAACCAGCCATCGAATTCATGGCCTTTGTCGCAGATGAGATCGTAGCGGATCATGGCGTTGGCCTAGCAATGGCTCATGGTGTTTTCAAGACGAAGTCCCGCGCGTTGCGGAGCGCCGGAATGCGTTGCCGCACCAGTGTCGATTGGGCGGGATCAATCTCGGCCGAAATGACGCAAGGCTCCGTGCCGGCTTCGGCGAGGACCTCGCCCCATGGCGAAATCACGATTGAATGTCCGTAGGTCGCCTTGCCGCCATCGTGGTCTCCGCCTTGCGCCGCGGCCAGCACGAAACTTCCCGTCTCGATCGCCCGCGCCCGCAGCAGCACATGCCAATGGGCCTGCCCCGTGGGCACCGTGAAGGCCGCCGGATAGGTGAGCACCTGTGCACCCGCATTGGCGAGCGCGTTGGCAAGGCGCGGAAAGCGCATATCGTAACAGATGCACAATCCCAGCCGGGTGCCGGCAACATCCGTCACCACCGCTTCCTTGCCCGGCGCGTAAGTGGCGGATTCCCGGTAGCTCTCGCCGTTGGGCAGGTCGATGTCGAAGAGATGGATCTTGTCGTAGCGGGCGATGATGCGGCCATCGGGCGCAAAGACCAGGCTGCGGTTGGCAATGCGCCCGTCATCGGCCTTCACGGCCACCGACCCCGCATGGAGATGAATGGAAAGCTCCCGTGCCAGCGCAGAAAACCGCTGCACCAGCGGATCATCGCCTTCGCTCCGCACGTGGGCGCGCAGGCGGTCCTTGTCGGGATCGAAGATGTTGGAGACTTCCGGCGTCTGCACATAGGTGGCGCCCGTGGCGGCAGCCTCGCGCACCAGGGCTTCCGCCTCTTTCACGTTGCGGGCCGGGTCAACCGAGGAGCGCATCTGCACAAGGGCGATCTTCATCGCTCAGGCCACCAGCAGCGAATCGAGCTTGCCCGCCGCATCAAGCGCCAGCAGGTCGTCCGAGCCGCCCACATGGGTGTCGCCGATGAAGACTTGCGGAACCGTGCGGCGGCCATGGGCGCGCTGCATCATCTGCTGGCGCAGCGCGGGGTCGTCACTCACGTCGATCTCGGTAAAGGGAACGTTCTTCCGCTTCAGCAGGGACTTCGCCCGGTGGCAGTAGCCGCAGAACGGCGTCGTGTAGATTGTAATCTCAGGCATGATCTCAATGGTCCGTCACCCATCAATATGTAACTGCGCTGGCGTCAGCACAAGGGCGAAGCTCAACACATCGACGTGTGCGGCCCCTGCCGCCTTCAGCGTCGCGGCACAGGCCTC
>CALMLK010000284.1 GCA_937868035.1 uncultured Alphaproteobacteria bacterium | reverse complement strand
CGGCACGCTGAAGGGCGTGATCGTGCAGTTCGGCGGCCAGACGCCGCTGAAGCTTGCCGACGCGCTGGAAAAGGCGGGCGTGCCCATCCTCGGCACCACGCCCGACGCCATCGACCTCGCGGAAGACCGCGACCGCTTCGCCAAGCTCATCAAGAAGCTGAAGCTGCGCCAGCCGGAGAACGGCATCGCGCGCTCGGGGGCCGAGGCCAAGAAGATTGCCAAGAAGATCGGCTTCCCCGTGGTTATCCGCCCGTCCTACGTGCTGGGTGGGCGTGCGATGGAAATCGTCCGCGACGATGCGCAACTGCAACGTTACATCACGGAAGCCGTGGTGGTGTCGGGCGACTCGCCGGTGCTGATCGACTCCTATCTCTCGAATGCCACGGAAGTGGACGTTGACGTGATTGCCGACGGCAAGGACGTGTTCGTGGCGGGCGTCATGGAGCACATCGAGGAGGCGGGCATCCATTCGGGCGACTCCGCCTGTTCGCTGCCGCCCTATTCACTCAAGGCTTCCGTCATCGCGGAACTGGAAGCGCAGGCGAAGACGCTGGCCATTGCGCTCAAGGTCGTCGGCCTGATGAACGTGCAGTTCGCGGTGAAGGATGACGTTGTCTATATCCTCGAAGTGAACCCGCGCGCCTCGCGCACGGTGCCCTTCGTCGCCAAGGTGATCGGCGAGCCGGTGGCGAAGATTGCGGCGCGCGTGATGGCGGGCGAGAAGCTCGGCAGTTTCAAGCTGAAGCAGCGCAAGCTCGGCCATGTGGCTGTCAAGGAAGCGGTGTTCCCCTTCAACCGGTTCCCGGGCGTGGACGTGCTGCTCGGACCGGAAATGCGCTCGACGGGTGAAGTGATCGGCCTCGACCGCACCTTCGACATGGCCTACGCCAAGAGCCAGCTCGGCGCCGGCATGCGCATTCCGCTGGCGGGCACGGTGTTCGTGTCGGTGAAGGAAGCGGACAAGGCGCGCATCCTGCCTGCGATCAAGACTCTGGCCGCGCTGGGCTTCACCATCCGCGCCACGGGTGGCACGCACAGCTATCTCGAGAGCAAGGGTGTGGCCACGATCAAGATCAACAAGGTGCAAGAGGGGCGCCCGCATGTGGTGGACGCCATCAAGAATGGCGACATTCACCTGGTGCTGAATACGACGGAGAGCAAGTCATCCGAGTCGGACTCGAAGTCGATCCGGCAGACGGCGGTCATGCAGAAGGTGCCTTACTACACCACGCTGCCGGGCATCCTCTCCGTCACCAAGGCCATCGCCGCGCAGAAGGCTGACACCATCACGGTGAAGCCGTTGCAGGACTATTTCGCATAACCGTCCCATTCATCCGCGAGGAACTGACCATGACCATCGCCCTGAAGTCGACCACGCTTTCCCGCTCCGGCCTTGCCGTTCCGGCCCTGTGCTTCGGCACGTCGGGCCTTGGCAGCATGCCCGATACCTACGGCTATGCGGTGGACGATGCGCGGGCCCGCGCGACGCTCGATGCCATTCTCGATGGTCCGGTGAAATTCATCGATACCTCGCGCAACTATGGCATGGGCCGCAGCGAACAGCGGATTGGCGAGGCGCTGAAGGCGCGGGGCGGCTTGCCCAAGGGCTTCATCGTCTCGACCAAGCTCGACCGCGATGCGGACAATCGCTTCGACGGTGCGCAGGCACGTCGTTCGCTCGAGGAAAGCCTGAAGGCCCTGGGCCTCGCCTCCATCGACATGCTGCATCTGCACGATCCCGAATATGCTGCTGATCTTTCGGAGGTGACGAAAAAGGGCGGTGCCATCGATGCGCTGATGAAGATGAAGGAAGAGGGGCTGTGCCGCGCCATCGGCCTTGCGGCCGGCCGCACCGACATCATGATGCCGCTGCTGCGCGACTATGATTTCGATGTGCTCATCAGCCACAACCGCTTCACGCTGCTGAACCAGCATGCCGTTCCGATGTTTGAACTGGCGAAGGCGCGCAACGTGGCGGTGATCAATGCTGCGCCCTATGCCAGTGGCATCCTCGCCAAGGGTGCGTCCAAGCAGCCGCTCTATTCCTACATGCCCGCGAGCGACGACATCAAGTCGCGCGCCGACGGCATTGAGCATCTCTGCGCAAAGTACGGCGTTCCGATGGGGGCAGCGGCGCTGCAGTTCTCCCTGCGATCGCCTCATGTTGCGTCCACCATCATCGGCGTGACCTCGCCCGAGCGGGTGAAGCAGACGATGGACTGGGCCGCCCACGCCATTCCCGAGGCGCTGTGGAAGGATCTGGCGGCGCTGCCGGTCGATATGGGTGACCCGGAAGCGACGCGCGTCTACAAGCTGGGGTGAGGAAGGACGCCGCATCTCCCGTCTGCCGCGAGCATGGCGACACAATCGGCGTATCCTGTTACCACACACATCGACCCCTTGCAAAATCACCAGGGATGGGCCACATTGG
>CALMLK010000283.1 GCA_937868035.1 uncultured Alphaproteobacteria bacterium | reverse complement strand
GGCACGGGGGAGGGGAATGATCTTTCCGCCCATCTGGGCCGGCCGGTCGAAGGCGTCCAGCCAATCCATGGCGGTGGCCTGCGGCAGGGCTGGCGCAAACAGATAGCCTTGCCCAACGGAAATGCCGAAGCTCTTGAGAAGCATGAGGGATTCGTGATCCTCGATGCCCTCCGCGACGATCTCCATGCCCAGTTCCTGGGCGAGGCTGGCAGTTGCCTTGATGACGGCGCGGCGGCGGTGGGCGTCGCAATTGTCATCGGCCAAACCCTTCACGAAGGTGCGGTCGAGCTTGAGCTGGTCCACGGGAAACCGGTGGATGTGGCCGAGGGACGAGAATCCCGTGCCGAAATCATCCAGCGCAATGCGGGCGCCGGTGGAGCGCAGGCTGGGAATCATGCCGCCCACATCCTCGTCCTGGCGGAAGAGCGCGGTTTCGGTGATTTCGAAAACGAGGGCGCGGGCAATGGCCGGGTTGGCGCGCAGCTTCAGCACCAGGTCTGCCACGAAGGGACCGGTCATCTGCTTGGGCGACAGGTTGATGGCGAGGTAGCGGCCACGGCCCGCGAGGTGGACCTGTTCGGCCTCGGCCACGGCAAGACCTTGCGCAGTGGTCCAGTTGGAGATGGCGCCGATCAGTCCGGTCTCTTCGGCGCAGCGGATGATATCGGTGGGCGACAAGACTCCATCATCGGTGCTTTCGAGACGCAAGAGTGCCTCCACGCCGACGGGCTTCAGCGTCTCCAGGTTCATGATGGGCTGGAAGTGGAAGGCAAACTGGTTGCGCTGCAGGGCCTCGCGGATGCGGCGGACGATGCGGTCGCGGTTCACCACCTTGGCGGTGAGATCGTTGGAATAGCGCGTGATGCAATTCTTGCCGGCCTGTTTCGACTGGTACATGGCGAGGTCGGCGAGGCGGAGAACGTCGTCGCCGTCCACGCTGTCGCTGATGTTGGCAATGCCGATTGATGCGCCAACCACGGCTCTGGCCTCACCCAGGCGGAAGGGATTGGCAAAGGCATCGATGATGCGGCGCGCCACCAGATTGGCGTCGCTGGCCTGGCGCATGCCGTGGAGGACGATGGCAAACTCGTCGCCGCCGAGGCGGGCGAGGAAATCCTTGCGCGAGATGCTGCTGCGCAAGCGCCCTGTGGCGGCGCGCAACAACTGGTCGCCGGCCTCATGACCGAGCGTGTCATTCACTGACTTGAAGTTGTCGAGATCGATGAAGAGCAGGGCGCAGCCTGCGCGTTCCGCCTCCGAGATGGATTTCATCTGGAGCAGGTGTTCGAAGAGGCCCTTGCGGTTGGGGAGTCCGGTCAAGTGGTCGGTCACGGCCTGGCGGCGGAGTTCCACCTGCGCTTCCTTCAACCCGCTGATGTCGCTCAGGACGCAGAGCTTCGAAACATGGTGTGATTCAATGTCGGGAACGACGGCCAGCAACACGTCGCGGCGCGTGCCGTTGCGGCACTTGAGCGAGAAGGGAATGTCGCGGAGCGGCCTGTCGGCACCCACGATGGTTTTCTGCACCGCCTCGAAATCAGCTTCTGCGGGCACGCTGAGGAAATCGGCGAGAGGCGCGCCAATGATGTCTTCACGGCGATAGCCTGTTTCATCGAGCCAATGTCCGCTGGCGGTGATGATGGTGCCATCGGCGTCGATCGAAAACATGAGGGCCGGTGTTTCGTTGTAGATATAGTCGAGGCGGCGGAGCGCTTCGGCATTGCGTTGCGCTTCATCCTCGATCTTCGACTGCATTTCGTTGAAGGCGAGGATCACGCTGCCCATTTCGTCGTCGGGAGCTTCGCTGATGCGCGCGGGCTTGCCGAGCAGATGGGTGGTGCGGATGGCATCCAGCAACGCATTCACCGGGCGGCCCACCGTGACGCGGAAGGAGAACCAGCTTGCCGCTGCCGCCACGGCGAGGCTGCCGAAGAGGGCAAGGAAGGTGAAAATCTGGAAATGCTGGCTGCGCTCTTCCAGTTCGGTGAGCGTATAGCGGACGCGGAGTGATGCGCCGCGCGGCACCTGCAGCGGAATGTTGGCCATGGCATCGGCGCGGATGCCACGGCAACCCACACGCACCGGCGCGGCCGCGAGGATCACATTGTTCGCATCATAAACCTGTGCGCAGGAGACAGCATTGTCCGCCAGCAACAGGCTGAGGACCGCGTCCTGCTGAACCTTGATGTCTCCGGGGGGCAATTTGTTGAGCGCCGCTGCTGCGCGCGAGGCGATGTTGCCCACGCGCGCAACCACGGAACTGCGTTCATCTCCGAACGTCACCACGCCCAGCAGGTAGAGGCCAAGCGAGGAGGCAAGCAGGAACACCGGCAGCAACAGGCTGAGGAAGCGCCTGAGCAGTCGCGTTGTTCCGGCTGGTGCCTTGTTGACGTGGGTCACGATGGTCTCTGCCGATGCTTCCCCGGTTCGTCAGTTCGCCATGGAGACGCGGTTATCGGCCATCAGCTTTTCGAGCAGCGGGTCGTGGCCCACGACAGACTGGAACACCACGAAGTTGCCGCCGTTCCGGGTGATGTAGAAATCCGCCATGCTGGCCTTGCCTTCGGCATCGACGACTTCGGCGCACATCACGTAGTCGTTCCCCAGCGCCATCACCTTGGGGTGGGCCTTCGTCGGGAAATATTGAACCGTCTTGCCGCTCTCGGCATCGACCGACAAAAGCGCACCGTTCACCAGTGACGCATCGATATAGGATTGCAGGGTGACTTGCAGGGCGAGCAGGTCGCCATCCTGCAAACTCCCAGCCATGGCGGGCGGCGGCCAGGCGAGGGCGAGGGCTGCCACGGGCAAGAGCGCAAGCATTGTTTTCTTCATGTGAGGAACTCCCAGATTGTCCGGTAACCGTGATAGGGCGTCAAAGGTTAACGGCAATTCAGTGGAGAATACTCACGCAGTTACAGCCTTAAGGTTGTGTTAGCGTAGACTGCACGGCTTGACGCAAATTCTTCTCCTTCCCCTTTGTCGAAACAAAAAACCCTGAACCGGAGGTTCAGGGTTTGGGCCGGGGTGCGGATCTGTTTGCAGGGGATCGGGGGCCGGCGGGAGAAAAGGGTGAACCGGGGTCAGCCTTGCGGCCTGGCGAGGGGGCGGGTGATTTCAGGCCATCAGGGCCGACCCCGGTTCATGACTGCCGGCTCCCGTTGCAGGGGAAACCGGCGTAAACGCGTTATTCCTCCGAACAATCCTCGACCGCGCACTCTTCAAAGACGAGCGGGCCGATCTGCGGGAAAGCCTGGTTTTTCGCCACAACCGTGATGTTGTGGGGATTGGAGACTACAACCCGCGGCGAGATGGCAGCGATTGCCGTGGCAGCTGAACCGGCGACGGCCATCACGAAAAGCATGTATCTGATCATATTGAACCTCCTTCCCGGTTGGATAAGCACTAAACTTGGAAACAGGTCTTATGGTTCCCGGGCGGAACCGGCGCTGAATGGCGCGTTCATCCGGCGTTCATCCCGCCCGCACCCGGAAAGCGGGAAAAAGGCCGTGATTGTGACAGGAAACGGTGCTGTTCTCGGCCGATCAGGAGTATGTTTCATGGCGAAGGACCTCAACTGGCTGTCGGCCAGCAAACTTGGCAAGGGATACGGGAAGCAGGATTTTTCGCCCGTCGATGTGGCGCGCGCCTGCCTGGCGCAGGTACGGGCGCAGGAGCCGCGGCTCAACGCCATGTCCCTGATCGACGAGACGATGACCCTGGCCATGGCCAACGCCTCCCACAAGCGCTGGAAGAAGGGTGAGCCTCTGTCTCCACTCGATGGTGTACCCGTGCTGGTGAAGGACCTGCTGCTGGTGAAGGGCTGGCCCACGCTGCGGGGCTCGAAGACCGTGCCGCGCGACCAGCCGTGGGAAGATGATGCCCCCTCGGTTGCCCGCCTGCGGGAAGCGGGTGCGGTGTTCATCGGCATGACCACGACGCCGGAATTCGGCTGGAAGGGCGTGACGGACGGGCCGCTCACCGGCATCACGCGCAATCCGTGGAACACCGACCTTACGCCCGGCGGCTCGTCGGGCGGTTCGGCGGCGGGATTGGCGGCGGGTTATGCGCCGCTCGCTCTTGGCACCGATGGCGGAGGCTCCATCCGCATCCCGGCAGGCTTCACCGGCACCTTCGGCCACAAGCCCTCCTTTGGCCGCGTGCCCGCCTGGCCGCTCTCGCCCTTCGGCACCGTGGCCCATGTCGGGCCCATGTCGCGGCGCGTGAAGGATTCAGCCCTGATGATGAACGCCATCACGCGGCCGGACAGCCGCGACTGGTTCTCCTGCGCCTATGATGGGGCGGATTACACGAAGGGTCTGGGCAAGGGCGTGAAAGGCCTGCGCATCGCCTACAGCCCGCGCCTCGGCTATGTTGATGTGAACCCCGATATTGCGGCACTGGTGAAGCGGGCCGTGGATGTGCTCGCGGATCTCGGGGCCGAGATCAAGGAGGTCGATCCCGGATTTTCCGATCCGGCGGACTGTTTCCGGGTGATCTGGTTCTCAGGAGCGCGCAGCATACTCGGTGCCCTGCCGCCCGAAAAGAAGGCGCTGCTTGATCCAGCCTTGGCTGACGTGGTGGAGCAGGCGGCCTCGATCACCGTGCAGGACCTGTTCGATGCCAACCGGGCGCGCGGCCTGCTGGGCACGCAGATGCGGCTGTTCATGGACGGGTTTGATGCGCTGCTCACACCAACACTGCCCATCCCGGCCTTTGGTGCCGGCCTGTTGCAGCCCGCTGACCCAGATGCAAAGGGCAAGTGGGTGAACTGGACGCCTTTCACCTATCCCTTCAACCTGACGCAACAGCCAGCGGCGAGTGTCCCTTGCGGATTCACGGCGGCCGGTCTTCCTGCGGGCCTGCATGTGATCGGGCGCATGTTCGACGACAAGACGGTGCTGCGCATCTCGGAAGCCTTCGAACAGGCCACGGACTTCCACAAGGCGCGGCCACCGGGATATTGAGGGGGCTTCGCTTTTGCTGCGCCGCGCGGCGTTTTTGCGCGCTGGACAGGGGCGTTCCGGCTGCTAAGACGGCAACCTCACACGGGCGGACGGACCAGGATTCCGCGCCCAGCCAGAGCAAAGGAGCGGCCCCATGAAGCGCATTCTTCCCACCACACTGATCCTCGCAGCGATGAGCGGCAGCGCCTTCGCGCATCCGGGCGCCGGCCATGCGGCCGGGTTCGTGCACGGCTTCATGCATCCCGTTGGCGGTCTCGATCATGTGCTGGCGATGGTGGCCGTTGGCCTGTTTGCGGCGGTGATCGGCGGCCGGGCGCTGTGGCTCGTGCCGGCGAGCTTTGTTAGCTTCATGCTGGTGGGTGGCGCTCTTGGCATGGCTGATATTGCTGTTCCGTTTGTTGAAGCGGGCATCGGCCTCTCTGTCGTCGTGCTCGGTGCTGCGGTGGCGATGCGCTGGAAGGCGCCTGTCGCCGTGGCGATGGCACTGGCCGCCGTCTTCGCGATCTTCCACGGCCATGCCCATGGCGCTGAAATGCCGGTGGATGCCTCTGGCGCCAGCTACGCGCTGGGCTTCCTTGCGGCTACGGCCGCGCTCCATGCCACGGGTGTTGCGTCCGGCCTCGGACTTGCCCGCGTGATCGACTCCCGCGCGGCGCGGCTTGGCGGTGCCGCCATTGCGGCGGCGGGCCTCGGCCTTCTGGCGGGATGGCTCTGAGCCTTTCCGTTCCTGCATCCCTTTCCGGCGGCCCGTGCACATTGCGCGGGCCGTTTTTTCATGGTGAGGAGAGTCATGAAGCTTCTCACCTGCACGCGCACCGATTCCGTTGATGTGATCGACGTTCCCGAACCCAAGGCTGGTCCTGGTGACATCGTCGTCCGCATGTCGCTCTGCGGCATCTGCGGCACCGACCTGATGAAGGTCTATGATCCGGACACGCCCAAGCCGGTGCAGTTGGGACATGAGATCGTGGGCACGGTCGCGGCGCTGGGCGAGGGTGTTTCACGTTTCAAGCTGGGTGAGCGCGTGGCTGTGGCGCATCACGCGCCGGATTATGGCTCGCATTACGCCCGCCGCGGCAGCCCGACGCAGGACCCGCAGTTCAAACGCAGCAACGTGGCCCCCGGCGGCTTTGCCGAGATGGTCCGCGTACCGGCCGATCTGGTACCGCACACGGTCGTTCCCGTTCCTGCGGACATGCCTGAAGAACGCGCCGTGTTCATGGAGCCGCTGGCCTGCTGTCTGCGCGCGCTCGACCGTGTGCAGGTGCGCGAAGGCGATACGGTGCTGATCGTTGGTGTCGGCGCCATCGGGCTCTTGTTCCTGCCGCTGCTCCGCGACCGCAGCGCCACCGTGCTGGCCGCCGATACGCGCGCTGAACGTCTCGATGCGGCGGCGGCGTGGGGCGCATCGCAGGGCCTGCTGGTGGGCCGCGATGATGTGGCGGCATCTACCCGGTCTGCGAGCGGTGGGCGCGGCGCAGACGTGGTGATCCTCACCGCCACCAACGCGGCGACCATTGCCCTGGCGCTGGAGAGCGTGCGCGACGGTGGCGTAATCGTACCCTTCGGCGTGAAGCCCGGCATGATGCCGCCGGTGGACCTGTGGCAACTCTATCGCCGTGAGGTGAGCCTCGTCACAAGCTATTCCGCAACGCCCGAAGGCCTCGCCCGCGCCATGGCGATCCTCGCGCGCGATGGCTACGCCCTGGAACAAACCATCAGTCACCGCTTTGGCATCGCTGACGCACAACAGGGGTTTACCCTGTTGCACGATTTGAAGGCATCCAAGGTGGTTGTGAGGGGCTGA
>CALMLK010000282.1 GCA_937868035.1 uncultured Alphaproteobacteria bacterium | reverse complement strand
GATCTGTACAGGCAGGTATCTCCGGACATGCCCGGAAACCTGTTTCGCGCGCTCTTTGGCAGGGCAGGCCGACCGGGTCAAGCAATGCCCCGCGGGCGGGGAAATCGCCCTAGTCCTGCCGTTTCAAGACCGCCTGCAACACGTCCCGGACGCCAATGGAGCCGGCGAAGGTATTGTCGTCGTTGAACAGTGCCACCGGCGCTGTCTCGGAGCGGTGCATGGCGAGCATGACGGTGCGGAGCGGGGTGCCGGGCGTGGCCCAGAAAACCGGGCGGGTCTTGGCGTCGAAGGATTTATCCGCCTCGGCGCAGGAGAGCCAGGTGGCCGGGCCGCCTTCCCGCTCCACAACCGTCACCCGGTTGTCCTTGCCAAGCTTGAATCGGGTGGTCTTGCGGCGGTCGAGCCAGATCCAGCCGCCTTTGTCCTTCACCAGTTCATGGGGTGCGCGCATCACATTCCAGGCGGTGAGCACCGAGAGCGGATTCACGCTGGCGATGAAGTCCTTCACGTAGTCGTTGGCAGGGCGCAACACGATATCCTCGGGCCGGCCCGACTGCACGATGCGACCCCCTTCCATGATCGTGATGGTATTGCCGAGCTTGAGTGCCTCCTCGAGATCATGGCTGACGAAGACGATCGTCTTCTTCAGTTCCTTCTGCAACTGCAGCAGTTCATCCTGCAGCTTGGTGCGGATCAGGGGATCAAGGGCGGAGAATGGCTCGTCCATGAGGAGGATGGGCGCTTCCGTGGCAAAGGCGCGGGCGAGTCCCACGCGTTGCTGCATGCCGCCCGAGAGTTCGTGGACATATTTTCCCGACCAGTTGTCGAGGCCCACAAGCTTCAGCTGACGGTCCACGCGGACCTTGCGCTCCTCCTCGGGAACACCTGCGAGTTCCAATCCGAAACCGGCATTTTCTGCCACCGTGCGCCAGGGCAGCAGGGCAAACTGCTGGAAGACCATGGCGACGGCATGCTGGCGAATCTCGCGCAGCTCCTCCGGTTCGCACGATACGACATCCACCATCTTGCCGTTGTGGCGGACCAGCACCTCACCGCGCGTCACCTTGTTCAAGCCATTGACGGCCCGCAGCAGGGTGGATTTGCCTGAACCCGACAGCCCCATGAGGACGCTGATTTCGCCCTCCCTCACGGCCAGACTGGCATCTGCCGCGCCCAAGACCGATCCCGTGGCCGAGAGGATGTCGGAGCGGCTCTTGCCGTCGTCCAGCATCTTCAAGGCGGTTTGCGTCTTGTCACCGAAGATGATGTCGACCTTCTTGAATTCAACAGCCGTGGTCATTTCCGGCCTCCCGACTTCACGGCCAGCACACGGTCGAGGATGATCGCCAGAACGACGATTGCCAAACCGGCCTCAATGCCCAAGGGAATGTTGCGGTTGTTGAGGGCGCGGTTGACAGGGTTGCCCAGCGACGGCGCGCCGATCAGGGTCGCGATCACCACCATGGACAGCGAGAGCATGATGCATTGCGTGAGGCCCGCCATGATGGTCGGCAGGGCGGCGGGCAGTTCGACCTTCCACAGCAGCTGCCGTTTCGTGGCGCCAAAACTTTCTCCAGCCTCGATCATGGGTTTTGGGATCGACGTGATGCCGAGATAGGTCATGCGCACCGGGGCGGGCATGGCGAAGATGATCGTCACGATCAGTGCCGGCGCTGCACCCAGACCGAAGAGGATGAGGATGGGGATGAGATAGACGAAGGTAGGCATGGTCTGCATCAGGTCCATGACCGGCTGCAGGGATTGCCAGACCCGTGGCTTGTGCGCCGCCCAGATGCCCAGCGGCACGCCGATCGCCATGGACAGTGCCGTGGCATAGAGAACAAGCACAAGCGTCTGCACCGTCTCTTTCCAGAGTCCCTGATTGAGGATGAAGAGAAATCCGAGCAGCACGCCCGCAGCGAGCCATTTCTTCTTCTGCAGGAAATAGGCAGCCGCCGTGAGCAGGATGGCGAGAAGAATTGGCGGACACTGCAGGAGGATCCATGTCGTGCCTTCGACCAGGGCGTTGAGGCCGTTCTTCAAGCCATCAAACAACCACTCGAACCATGTCACGATAAAATCGATGAGGTTCTTGCCCCAGGGCCCAACGGGAATCTTGTTGGCCTTGTCTGCAATCCAGAGTGAAACAGGATCATTCATCGCGGCGCCCCTTGCTCCTTTGGAGTCGTGCCCAGCCGGACGGTAAGAAAAGTGGCGCGGGAGACATCCCTCCCGCGCGCCTTGTGCGTACGATTACTTCAGGACGGCCTGCGCCGCAGCCTTGGCATCGCCACCATCGAAGGTGGTCACGCCATCAAGCCAGGCGTTGATGGAATCCGGATTGGCCTTGATCCATTCGAGAGCGACCTCCTTGGGGCCCTTGCCGTCCTTGAGCACGGGCGCCATCATCTCGCCTTCCATCTTCAGGTTGAAGCGGAGGTTGGAGACGAGCTTGCCGGCATTGGGGCATTCGCCCACATATCCCGCGCGCACGTTGGTGTAGACCGTGGCGGGGCCGAAGCCATAGTCGGCGACGCCGTCGAGATAGGCGATCTTCATTTCACCCATCACCGGATGTGGCGTCCAGCCGAGGAAGAGGATCCATTCGTTGTTCTTCATGGCCTTCTCGGCTTCCGTCAGCATGCCGGCTTCCGAGCTTTCCACAAGTTCCCATCCGGCCAGGTTGTTCTTGGCGTCGCCGATGATGGTGGAGATGATGCGGTTGCCATCGTTGCCGGATTCAATGCCGTAGAACTTGCCGGAGAACTTGTCCTTGTTGGCAGCGAGATCGGCGATCGACTTGATGCCGGCGTCAGCCACGTATTGCGGCACGACAATGCCATAGCCCGCGCCTTCCAGATTGGCCGGCTGGAGCTGTTCCACCGACTTGTCGTCGAAGTAGGGTTTCACATCGGCGGTCATGGAGGGCATCCAGTTGCCGAGGAACACGTCAATGTCCTTGTTCTTCATGGAGGCGTAGGTGACGGGGACCGAGAGGGTCTTCACTTCGGACTGGTAACCGAGCGCGTCGAACAGCGTCGAGGCGATTCCGGTGATGACCTGGATATCGGTCCAGCCCACGTCGGCGAAACGGACGGCCTTGCAGCTTTCAGCATCGCCCGCCTGGGCCGAGGAAGCGGCGAGGGCGATAAATCCGGCGGCGGCCAGAATGGTTGTCTTGAAGGTCATGATTTGTAACTCCCTGTATCTTCATTGCTTCTTGGGGCGCCGGAACAGCGGCACCCTGATCGGGCAAGCTAAGCGCGGGCGGGGGCCGAGCGTCAAGGTGCGTTGCGCCACCCCGAACGTGAGAAGCGACGCTTAACCTTTTGGCGGGGTTCGGCCATAAGGGTACGGACAACAAGGGACGAGCGTGCATGCAAAAAGTCAAGTGGGGCATCATTTCCACGGCCAACATCGGCGTGGCCAAGGTCATACCGGGCATGCTGAAGAGCAGCGAGCTTGAAGTCTCGGCGATTTCTTCACGCAATCTGAAGTCGGCCAAGTCCTGGGCCGGGCAACTCGGCATTCCCAAGGCCTACGGTTCCTACGAGGAAATGCTGGCCGATCCCGAAATCGAGGCGGTCTACAATCCGCTTCCCAATCATCTGCATGTGCCTCTCACGCTGGCGGCAGTAAAGGCCGGCAAGCACGTGCTGTGCGAGAAGCCCATTGCAATTACTGCCCGCGAGGCGACGAAGCTCCGCGCTGTACCGAAGAAGACGCTGGTGGCCGAGGCCTTCATGGTGCGCCACGCGCTGCAGTGGATCGATGCCCGCAAGCGCGTGAAGGCGGGCGAGATCGGCGAGGTCCGTGCCATCCAGGTGATGTTCAGCTACTTCAACCGCGATCCGCACAATGTGCGCAACCAGGCTGGAATCGGCGGCGGCGGGCTCTTGGACATCGGCTGCTATCCCATCACCGTGGCGCGCTACATTTTCGGTGGGGAGCCAGTCAAGGTTGCGGCCACCATCGACTTTGATCCGAAGTTCAAGACCGACCGCCTGCTGGGCGGCATGGCAGATTTCGGCAAGGGCAGGCACCTCACTTTCACGGTCTCCACCCAGCTTGCCCCTTTCCAGCGGGTACAGATCATGGGCACCAAGGGACGGATCGAGATCGAGATCCCCTTCAATGCACCGCCGGACAAGCCCAACCGCATCTTTGTACAGGGCATGGAGATGAACGTGGGGGAATGGCACAGCTTTCCCGTGTCGGACCAGTACATGCTGGAAGCCGAAGCTTTCGGCCGAGCCATCCGCAAGAAGGAAAAGCTGGTCTGGGGCATCGAGGATGCCATCCAGAGCATGAAAATCATCGACGCCTTCTTCAAGGCGGGAAAGACGGGGAAGTGGGTAAAGCCGTAAGGCCTGCCTAAGGTGCGGGAGCGGCTTCGGCGGCGGCGCGCCGCTTGTGGCGCAGGTAACTCGCCACGCTGACAGGAATCATAACCGCATAGAGCACGGCGGCCAGCAGCAGGGTCTCCCACGGGAAGGTGATCAGGCAGACAATGATCAGCGCCCCGGTGGAAAGGATGGGCAGCACCAGTTCACGCGGCACCTGCGTGACCGTCTTGCCGGAGAAGGTTGGCACACGGCTCACCATCAGCACGGCGATTGCCACGATGTAGGGGGCAATGAACCGCGCATAGACATGGCCATCTGTCACCACGTCGAGAAAGCCGAGATACATCGGGGCCATGGCGAGACCTGCGCCCGCCGGTGCCGGAATGCCGGTGAAGAAGCGCTGAGCGTAGGCCGGCTTGTTGGGATCCTCAAGGGCAACGTTGAAGCGGGCAAGCCGAAGGGCACAGGCCATGGCCAACATCAACGAAATGATCCAGCCCAATGGCTTCATGGCGTTGAGCGACCAGACGTAAATCAGGATTGCCGGGGCGACGCCGAAGTTCACAAAGTCAGCCAGCGAATCCAGTTCCGCACCGAAGCGGGACGTGCCTTTCAGATACCGTGCCAGGCGTCCGTCCACGGCATCGAGGAAGATGGCAAGTATGACGGCAGCCACGGCCACCTGATAACGTCCCTCCATGGCGAGGCGGATGGCGGTGACGCCGCTGCACAGGGCCAGAAGGGTAATGAGATTGGGCAGGAGATAGCGCACGGGCACAGGCCGGAAGGCCTTGGCGGGCACCTGAGGCTGGTCCGTCTCCTGCTGCATCAGCTGCTGCGCCCCTGGCGCTGGGCTTCCGTGCCGTCGAGATCGGCCAGTACCGTCTCGCCGGCAATGGCCCGCTGTCCGAGGCAGATCATCGGTTTCACGCCCTGAGGCAGGAAGACATCCACGCGGCTGCCGAAGCGGATCAGGCCGAAGCGCTGACCGGCCTGCAGGCGCTGGTTCTCATCCACGAATTTCACAATGCGCCGGGCGACGAGGCCCGCGATCTGCACCACCCCGACACGCGTTCCACCGTCCAGCTCCAGCGTCAGCGCCTGACGCTCATTGTCTTCGCTGGCCTTGTCCAGTTCCGCATTGAGGAAGGCGCCCGGCACATAGGCCAGGCGGATGATGCGGGCATCCAGGGGCGCCCGGTTCACGTGCACATCGAAGACATTCATGAAGACGGAGATGCGCACATGCGGCTCGCGCGGCAGGTCAAGCTCGGGCGGCGGAATGACCGTGGCGATGGAACTGACGCGGCCATCGGCGGGCGAAATCACCAGACCCTTGCGGATCGGCGTCACGCGCTCGGGGTCACGGAAGAAATAGGCGCACCACAAGGTCAGGATCACGCCCACCCAGCCCAGAGTCTGCAACCCGAAGAAGAACAGGAGTGCCGTGACGACCACGCCCGCAAGGACAAAGGGATAACCTTCGCGGTGGACGGGTGCGAAGGAGGACGTGATGC